>JBFERY010000008.1:0-68102 GCA_041548785.1 Oceaniferula sp. | reverse complement strand
CCACTCCGCAAAACAGACGAGACGATTGATGATTGTTGAGGTATTTGGAAAAGCACTTCGTGATCAATGAGAGTTCCGGATGAATGACTCCTTTGGCTGCGTTTCTCCTTAGTCATGGTGCCCGCACCATTCCTTCGTCGCACCTTGCCAAAGAAGCCATTCATCTCGGCAATCGTCCCGTCTGTTTCACTACTTGGTATTAGAGTTTAACCGCCTCCTCTGACTATTTCCCCCAACCCTAAAAACCCATCATTTCGTTAAGATGACTGTTCAAGTGGGATCATCCGTGCTTTGGTTGCACTGTAAGTTATGAGAAGTCTTACATGCGCAGAAATGCAGCGGCTTGAGGAAGTGGCCTTCAAACAGGGGGCCAGCGCAGAGGATTTGATGGAAAAGGCGGGCCTCGGAATCGCGCGCGCCATTCTCCGTCGCTACCCGGCTTCAGCCCGCTCCCTTCCAGCCCGTTCCGGTATGGCCATCGCCTGTATCGGATCAGGAAATAACGGGGGCGACGCCCTCGTTGCCCTGCGCCATCTCGCCGACGCCGGATGGCGGGTCGGTGTCAAATGCCACCACTCCCGGACAAGCCTCAGTGCACTGCCTCGGAAAAAATGGAGAGAACTCGGCGAGTCGGTCACCCAGGATGGGGGCAGCCAGGATCTGGATGCGGAGATCGATCCGGATGCTTGCGGAAGTTGCCCGCTTATTTTGTTAGATGGTTTGCTGGGCATCGGCGCGCGCGGCCCCCTGCGTGCGCCGCTGGACGAACTGGCGGCTTGGATCAATCACGCCCGCGACCGCCACGGCGCGGAGGTCATCGCCATGGACATCCCCTCCGGCGTCAATGGCGATACCGGGGTGGCCTGCGATGGTGCCGTGGTTGCCGACCTCACCCTGACCGTGGGCGTGCCCAAGGTCGGTTTGTTGGCTCCGGCCGCGGTCAATTACACAGGTGCCATCGAGAGGGTGCCCTTGGCGGAGTTGGCTGTTCCGGACGGCGCGGATGGCCGACCCTGCCTCAGTGACATCCACAGCCTGCGCGGTCTGCTGGCGCGGCGGCCCCATGATTTTCACAAAGGTGATGCCGGCCGGGTGGGTATCCTTGCCGGATCGCGTGGTATGTTAGGAGCTGCGGTTCTCTGTGCCCGGGGTGCCCTGCGCGCCGGTGCCGGGTTGGTCACACTTTTTACAGAGGAGGATCTCTATCCGACACTGGCGGCCATGCTGCCGCCTGAGGCGATGTTGCGGCCCGTGCGCTCGCTGCAGGAAATTGCCGATGGGCAGCACGGCGTCCTCGACGTCCTCGCTGTGGGTCCGGGGATGGGCCCGGGGGACGAGGATGCCAACAGGGAGTTCTTCGCGCTGTTGGAACAATTTGACGGTCCGCTGGTGGTCGATGCCGATGCCCTCAACCGGATCGCGGCCGGTGCTGTGGCGAACCACTTGCGCCCGCGCATGACGCTCACCCCGCACCCGGGGGAAATGGCACGCCTGTTTCCCGACCTGGCCGGGATGTCCCGGCTCGAGGCATGCCGCGCCTTTACCTCCCGCCATGTGGGTGTAACCCTCCTGCTCAAGGGCGCCCGGAGTTTGATCGCCGGGAGCGGTGCTCCCGTCTACGTCAATGGCACGGGCAATGCCGCGATGGCCTCCGGCGGCCAGGGGGACGTCCTTACCGGGGTCATCGCGGCATTGCTGGGCCAGGGGCTGGCGCAGCTCGATGCCGCCCGCCTCGGCGCCTGGCTTTGCGGCCGGGCGGCCGAATTGGCGCTCAGCCACGGGCAGGCATCCCCACAATCGCTGACCGCGGGCGATGTATCTAACTGGCTGGGAATGGCCTTTCGTGAACTGCGCTGACAGAATGGGTGGACGCCGCACGTTTTTACTTCAATATTCCATCGTGCGACCGCATACTGCCGTCTCTCTCCCCCACGCCTCTCTCTCCCATGCCTGCCCCAAACCCCACCACCCGGAAAAAGCCCAAGCTCAAGCCCAGGACACAGAGGGATGTGCCGTGGAATGTGGTGGTGCTGGATGACCCGGTAAATCTGCAGGCCTACGTGACGATGGTTTTCAAGCGCGTCTTTGGCTACCCCCAGCAGCGTGCCGAGACCCTGATGATGGAAGTCCATACCCAGGGCCGCTCCATCGTCTGGACCGGCGGTCGCGAGAAGGCGGAGTTCTACGTCCAGCAACTGCACGGGTGGCAACTGCAAACCAAGATGGAAAAATCCTCATGAACGTACTGCCGACACTTGACGGTGGACTGTGTATCCTGCCGGAATCCGACGCCGACTGGCATGAGCTCGAGCTGGTCTGTGCCGATGTCGGGCGACCCGCCCACCTCGCCGAGTCGCTGGCTGACCTGATGGATTCCGACAGCGAGTGGGAGCAGTATGTGGTGCCGGACCTCGAGCAAAATTTCAACAGCCAGTGCCGTTATGTGGCCGCCGCCGTCGAGCACGCCCGCGCCCACAATGAACGCGGGGTTTTTATCACCCCCGCGCAAGCGGAAAAATGGTACGGTGCCATCAACCAGGCCCGCCTGTCGCTGGAGGCGCGCTACCAGTTGGACGCACTCGAGGACAAGATCGAGGGCGCGCCCGGGGAGCTCGATACCCTGGAGCCGGCACTGCGCAGCGCCTACTTCCGGAACCGCTTTTACCTCTTTCTTCAGAGCATGATGCTGGATTACGTCATGGACTCTCCCTGATCCCCTTCGGGAGGTTCTCAGTGACTGGGTTTGATATGTAGGGTCCACATACTGATTGCTGATTGCTGATTACTTATTGCTGATTACTGATTACTGATTACTGATTACTGATTTCCGCCGCCCCAGCGGCGTCCTCCCCCATTTCCGATTTCCGATTTCCAACTCCCCGTTCTGCAGTCTTGCCAACCGCGGATCAAGGTATCAGGATGAGCGCGACCAGAGACCTGGTGTGCCAATGATGAAAACAGATATTTCGAGCAAGCTCTTCAAGACCGCCAAGCAACTCATTCCCGGAGGTGTGAACTCTCCCGTGCGCGCGTTCCGCAACGTCGACGGCGAACCGTTTTTTGTGCGCCGCGCCAAGGGCTGCAGGATCGAGGACGTGGACGGGAACAAGATGATCGATTATGTCGGCACCTGGGGGCCGGCGATCCTCGGCCACGCACCGCAGTGCGTCATCGAGGCCGTGCACCGCGCGGCCAAGGAAGGGGTGTCGTTCGGCATCCCCAACCCCCATGAAATCGAAATGGCGCAACTCATTGTCGATTGGGTGCCATCGGTGCAAAAAGTGCGTATGGTCAATTCCGGAACGGAGGCGACGATGAGTGCGATCCGTCTGGCGCGCGGGTTTACCAACCGCGACAAAATCATCAAATTCGTCGGCTGTTACCACGGTCATGTCGATAGCCTGCTGGTGGCGGCTGGCTCGGGCGCCCTGACCCATGGCAAGCCGGATTCCGCCGGCGTGCCGGCGTCGTTCGCGGCGGAGACCATCACCCTGCCCTACAACGATCTGGAAAAAGTACGGGCGGTGTTTGCCGAGATCGGCGACCAGATTGCCGCGGTGATTGTGGAAAGCTATCCGGCCAATGCCGGGCTTATTTTCCCGAAGGAGGGCTACTTGCAAGGGCTGCGCGATGTCACCAGCGAGCATGGCGCGGTGTTTATTTTCGATGAGGTCATGACCGGTTTCCGGGTGGCCAAGGGCGGTGTGCAGGAGTTGGAGGGGATCACCCCGGACCTGACCGCCATGGGCAAGGTGATTGGCGGCGGTCTGCCGGTTGGTGCCTTCGGCGGCAAGGCCGAGATCATGGACTACCTCGCGCCGGACGGCCCGGTCTATCAGGCGGGAACCCTCAGCGGCAACCCGCTGGCGATGGCCGCCGGCATCGCCCAGCTTCGCGAGATGGAGAGGCAGGACGGATACACACGCCTCGAGCAGCTCGGCGCCCGACTTGAGGCAGGCGTGCGAGACCTGTTGGCGGCCAAAGGCCTGGACTACCGCTTCAACCGCGTCGGCTCGATGTTCTGCCTGTTTTTCACCGGCGAAGAGATCGTGGACCTCGACTCGGTGATGACCGCGGACACGGCGGCTTTCAGGAAATTCTTCACCTCGATGTTGGAGCAGGGCGTCTACATGGCGCCGAGCCCCTACGAAACCGGCTTCATCAGCATGGCGCACGGCTTCGACGAGATCGACGCGACCGTCGATGCCATGGAGCGGGCACTCGCCTCGATTTAGCGGATCAAAGACTCCCCACGGCACCAGGTCGCCCATTTCGGGAAAGAAACCCGTTGCCATAATCCGGCGTTTCACTATAGTCCGCTCGTTCCAAGCCGGGATGGTGGAATTGGTAGACACGCTAGATTTAGGATCTAGTGCCCCTAGGGCGTGCAGGTTCGACCCCTGTTCCCGGTATCTATTCATTATAAACGGGTTACACGAAAGTGTGACCCGTTGTTGTTTTCACCTGTTTGCTGGCCCTGGCCGACACTGCATTGGGGCGCGGCGCGGCTTGATTTTTTCCCGTAATGGTCACACCGCCGGATGGACCGCCGGATGGTTTGGAAAACCGTCCCTGCCTCGCTAGGTAAACAGCTAGGTAAACAGCTTGGTGAGCGGTTTGCCTTCGCGGTTGCCCATGCGGAAGGGGCGTTTGGAGGGGGAGTAGATGATTTGCTGGTGCGGGATGCCGAGGGCGTGGCCGATGGTGGCGTTGAAGTCGGGGGCGGTGACTTTGTTCTCTGTGACGCTGCTCGCTGTCTTGTCGGTGGCGCCGTAGACCTGGCCGCCCTTGATGCCGCCGCCGGCCATGAGGGTGGAGAAGGCTCTTGGGTAGTGGTTGCGGCCGGCGTTGCCGTTAATTTTCGGGGACCGGCCGAATTCGGTGGCGAGCACGACCAGGGTGGAGTCGAGCAGGCCTTTGATGTTGAGGTCGGTGAGCAGGGCGGCGAGGGCCTGGTCGAGGGCGGGCATCTTGGCTTCCATTTCGCCGAAGTTGTCGTTGTGCCAGTCGAAGCCGCTGTATTCGACCTCGATGAAGCGGACGCCGCGCTCGACCAGTCGGCGGGCGAGCAGGACACCTTTGCCGAACCGGCTGGGGCCGTAAAGCACGTGTGCGTCCTTGCCCTCCTGGCTGAGGTCGAAGGCTTCGAGGTCCTTGGATTTCATCAGCTTGACGGCGGCGTTGAATGCCTCGTTGTAGTCGCGCACCTCTTTTTGACCTTTGGCAAACTTCTGATCGAACTCGAAGTCGAGTTGTTGGCGCAGGTCGAGTTGTTTGTGGAACTGCTCGTCATGGGTGTTGTGGGCTGGGCGGCTGTTTTGCAGCCCGGCCATGGCGTCGCCGATGGGGAGCGGGGCGTATTTGGCCTCCATGAATCCGGCGCCGGGGTGGGAGCTGCCGCAGTTCACGGTGATGTAGTCGGGCATGTCCTTGCCGGTGTCTTCCATCAGGCGGTTGGTCCAGGCGCCGGGCGCCGGGTGCACGATGCTGGAGCGCGGGGCGTAGCCGGTGCGCATGTAATACTGGCCTTGCTGGTGGGCACCCTGGGTGGTGGTCATGGAGCGGATCAGCGCGACTTTGTCCATGTGTTTGGCGAGCCCGGGGAGGCAGTGACCGAGCTGGATGCCATCGACATTCGTACCGATGGCTTTGGTTTCGCCCCGGACATCGGAGCTGGCGCCGGGTTTGGGGTCGAGGGTGTCGATGTGGGTCATGCCGCCGGACATGAACAGGTAGATCACGCTCTTCGCCTTGCCGCCGCCGGCAGCCAGCATGGCGGTGTCCGCGGCTGCTGTTTGCGAGGAAAAAAAGCTCGCTGCCGAGCCGCCGATGGTCAGGCCAAAGCATGTTTTGGCGGTGCCGGCGAGGAAGCCGCGGCGGGAGAGGTCGTCGAGTTTTGAATGCTGCATGGGAGATTGGGGGTTAGCAAATTGGGAAATGGGAAATGGGAAATGGGAAATGGGAAATCTTGCGCCGCTGGGGCGGCGGGGGTTTGGTCATGACCGGGACGGTCATGTTACTGGATGAAGAGGAAGCGTTTGGAGTTGAGCATGGCTTTGGCGAGGGTCTGGATGTCGCGGGGCGACTTCATCATGGGCTGGTAGCGCTGGCGTTCAGGGGTGGTGGGCAGGGTGCTGTAAATGGAGAGAAAGAGGGTATCCAATTTCCCGGCGGGTGATGGGGCATCGCGCAGGCTGCGGGCCAGAAGCCCTTTGCCATCGGTCATGGAGGTGACTTCGCGGCCGTTGAGCAGGGTAAGGACCTGGGGGATGGATGCCTGGGTATGGGACGCCTCGGGGGCTTGGCGGTCGGAGGAGCCGAACTGTCGCATGAAGGTGCCGGGTTTGAGTGGGGCGGCTTTCTCGGACGAGCGCATGGAGATATCGCCCCGGGCGCGCAGGTTGCGCTGCATGACCACGTTCACCATGCTGCCTTGCTCGCCTTGCATGCTCTGTTGGTTGGATTGGCGTCTGAGGGAGGCGTATTTCTCGCGCAGTTCGCGCTGGAGCTTCCGGGCTTTCTCGTTGTCGCCCTCGCCCCTGGCTTGATCGATGGCGCTACGCAGCTTGCGCGAGGCGATGCGGTCGGCGTATAATTTCCTCTCCGCTTCGTCGGCGGCCTTGTCCAGTGCGATGAGTTGGGCCGGCGGCATTTTGAACAAATTCTCCACGCCCTTGGCGTAGGTTTCCCACTGGGTTTTCATGCGGCGGTTTACGGTGTCATCCTTGTTGCCAAACTCGAGAGCGATGAACGAGTCGTGGATTTCCTCGGCAGACATGCGGCGCAGGATGGGTCCGCGGAAATCGTAGCTACCGCCCATGGCGGCTTCCCTGGGTGTGACAGCGCTCTCGAAGAGCCGGGTGTGGTAGAGCACGCGCATGAACTCTCTCACATCGTAGTCGGTGGCAATCATCACCTTGCTGAGGTAATCGATGAGTTGCGGATGGGAGACGGTGGTGGTCTCCGACCAGTCGTCCACAGGTTCGACGATGCCGCGGCCAAAAACCTCGGCCCACAGGCGGTTGACGATGACCTTGGTGAAGTAGGGGTTGTCCCGGTCGGTGATCCAGTCGGCAAACACCTTGCGGCGCTCAGCGGGCGGGACATTGTCGACGGAGGCACCAAAAAACGTCTTCGGCTCGACGACCTCGCCCGGTTTGCCGTCGTTGTATTGATAGTCGTGCGGGAGTCTGAGTTTTTGGGCCGGGTTGTCAGTCACGGCATTCCTGCGGATGTGCTTGAAGAGGCTGGCGTAGTCGCGGGCTGTCTTTTTAGCCATACCCCGGTTTTGGTTGCGCTTTTTCCTGTCGCGTCTGTCGCTGAGCTTGGCGCCATGTTCCTGCATGGTATGCATGGTCATCTGGCGCAGCTTGTTTTGCGCGTCGGCGCTCTTGTATTCGGTGCCGCCGGCAAAGGCGGCAAATTCATAATACTGGCGCTGGGTCACATCCTCGAACGGGTGGTCGTGGCACTGGGCGCAGCCGATCTGGGTACCCAAGAAGACCTGGGCGGTGTTGCTGATGTTGTCTAGGAGCATTCCGCGGTCGCGCAGGTAGTAGCCTACGGCCGGATTTTCAGAAGCCATCCCCTCCGAGCGGACCATGGCGTGGACGAATGCATCGTAGGGCATGTTGTCTTCCACCGCTTTGCGGATCCAGAGGTGCCAGCCGACCCCGTATTGCTCGTCGTTGGTTTTGAGTCGCAGTAGGTCGGCCCAGAAGTTGAACATGCGCGATTCGTAGCCCTTCGAGTGAATCAGGGAATCGACGAGTGCGCGGCGTTTCCCCTCCTGGGTGCCGGTGATGAACGAGCGTGCTTCCCCGGCGGTCGGGATGCGGCCCGCGATGGAGATGAAGGCGCGGCGGGCGAAGGTGGCGTCGTCGATGACCGGGTTTGCCTTGATGTTGTTTTTCTGGAGGTGGGCGGCCACCAGCTGGTCGATTTGGTTGCTGGTGCTGCGCACGGTTTCCTGGGAGAACGGCTTGGCGTGCAGGGCCGTGGTGAGGATGGCTGTGGCAAGCAGGCAGCGGGTGGTGATCGAGAGGGTTTTCATAGCGGGCATGGGGCGTGCGGTGCCTGGTAACCCTGGATACAACCCCATGGGACGGGGGGAGTTGCGTTAAAGTTTAAAACGCGAAGCCCTGAACTCGACAACCTGCAATCGGCAACCCGAAATTTGCCATGCAGTTTACCCGAGGCTGCTCATGATTTGGAGCAGGATGTTGACGCCGACGACCATGAGGAGCAGGGCGGCGGGATAGGCGCTGGCGTAGCTGAGGATGGGCACCTGTGCGTCGGTTTTGGACGAGATGGCACCGAGGCCCGGGGTCGAGGTCATGGCCCCGCAGACGCCGCCGAGTGCGGTCAGGATGTCAAATTTGTAGATCAGGGTGGCGATGAGGTAGCCGACGATGATGGGGACGAGTGTGGCGATGATGCCGACGACAAAAATGCCGCCGCCTTGTGCCTGCAGGGTTGCGACAAAGCTGGCGCCGCCCTTGATGCCGGCACCGGCGAGGAACAGGCAGAGCCCGAGCTCGCGGAGGAGCAGGCGGGTCGGGCGTGGCACGTAACCGGCCACGGCGCCGATCCGGCCGTAGTGGCCGAGCAGGAGTGCGACGAGCAGCGGTCCGCCGGCCAGGCCGAGTTTGAAGCCGCCCAGCGGGATCATGCCGAGGCAGACGCCGACGGCGATGCCGAGGGACAGGGAGAGCAGGTCGGTGGCATCGATGATGGACGGGCGGTGGCCGATCACCTCGGCGAATTTCGCCAGGTTTTCGCTATTGCCGACGGTGACGAGTTGGTCGCCGATGCTGAGTTCGGTGGTTTCGTCGGGGATGATTTCGTATTCGTAGCGGCGGATGCGCGAGATGGACACGCCGTGGGTTCGGAGCAGCTTGAGTTCGGCGAGGGTTTTGTTGGCGAATGACCGGTTGGTGACCACGAGGGTGCGCCGTTCCATGTCCGAGTTGATGATGGCCGGTGTTTCGGCGCGCTCGCCGAGCACATCGAGCATGGCCTCGATATCGTCCTCGCGGCCGACGACCCAGAGCAGGAGGTTCATTTCCAGGACATCGTCGTGTTTGATGGGGACGAGCACGCCGTCTTTCATGATCCGGGTGACCCGGCAGTGAAGGTGGTCGAGGATCCGGAGTTGGTCGATTTTGCGACCGACGAACTTGGCGTTGGTCATTTTGACGAGCACTGGCACGATTTGTTTGGTTCGGGACTGCGCGGCTTCAAGTTGTTCCCCGATTTTTTGCAGGTCCTTTTTTCTGAGTCGTGGCCAGAGCTGGACGAAGAGGACGGTGCCGATGACGCCGAACGGGTAGGCGATGGCGTATCCGGCTGAGACCAGTCCTTGGTCGGAGATGCTGGAAAAATGTTCCTGGGCGGCGGCCAGTCCGGGTGTGCTGGTGAGGGCACCGGCAAAGACGCCGGCGGCGACGCTCGGTGAGATGCCGAAGGCGCCTGCGACCAGGGCGGTGGCGACGCCGCCGGCCAAGACAACGGCGCAACTGATCACGACGAGTTGCATGCCTGATTGTTTGAGTGTGCTGAAAAACCGGGAGCCGGCCCCGATGCCGACGCAATAAACAAAGATGACCAGTCCGACGTTGGTCAGTGACGAGCTAACGGTGACGCCGTAGTGGCCGTAGACCAGGGCGACAAACATGACAGCGGCACTACCGAGGCTGATCCCGTAAACGGTGATTTTGCCGAGAATCAGGCCGATGGCAATCACGCTGAAAACGACAAACACGGGGTTGTCCATCAGGGGCGATGCAAAGAGGTTCATGGGAAATGGGAAATGGGAAATGGGAAATGGGAAATGGGAAATGGGAAATGGGAAATGGGAAATGGGAAAGGGGAAATGGGAAATGGGAAATGGGAAATGGGAAATGGGTCGCTGGGGCGGCGGGGTTTTCTATAGGGGAATGTGTTGGTGTGGGCAAGCCGAACTCGGGAGTGGGCGTGTCATGTGAGTTTGGTAGACGGGTGGTTTAGGCCTCGATGGGGGCGAGGAGGCGGGTGAGGATGTCGTCGTCTAACTTGAGCTGATTGAGTGAGGCGGTCAGGATGGAGTCGGAGATGCTGCCTTTTTTTTGCTGCATTTTTTGGATGCGTTGTTCGACCGTGCCTTTGCAGATGAGTTTGTGGACAAAAACGGGTTTGTCCTGGCCGATGCGGTAGGCGCGGTCGGTCGCCTGGTTTTCGGCCGCCGGGTTCCACCAGGGGTCGTAGTGGATGACGGTATCGGCGGCGGTGAGGGTGAGTCCGGTGCCGCCGGCCTTCAGCGAGATGAGAAAGACCTCGGCCTCGCCCGCCTGGAATTTTTCCACGAGGTCTTGTCGGTCTTTGGTGGCGCCGGTGAGTTTGAGATAGCGGGTGTTTTGCTCGATCAGATAGTGCTCGATGATCTCGAGCATGGAGGTGAATTGGGAGAAGATGAGCACGCGTCGGCCTTCCTGTTTCAGGGTTTCGAGCAGGTCGGTGAGGTAGTCGAATTTTGCGGACGTCCTGGGACTGGCGGTTGCCGGTGTGTGGTTGCTGAGGGTGACGAGGTCGGGGTGGCAGCAGATCTGGCGAAGTTTGA
This sequence comes from Oceaniferula sp., assembly GCA_041548785.1. GTDB lineage: Bacteria > Verrucomicrobiota > Verrucomicrobiia > Verrucomicrobiales > Akkermansiaceae > Oceaniferula. The sequence continues at coordinate 57,505 of JBFERY010000008.1, read as the reverse complement.
GCAGGGCGTCGAGGAAGACAATCTGGGCTTGCTGGCCACGGATGGCGAGTGCCTGGCGGACGTGCTTATCCATGGTCGAGCGCACGGTTTCGTAGAGGTCTTTTTCGTCGGACCCGAGCTCGATCAGGTGGGGGATCTCGGTTTTGGTCGGCAGTTCGGTGGCGACTTGATCCTTGGTGCGGCGCAGGATGAGCGGCCCGACCTTGCTGGCCAGGGCGTCGGCCCGCTGCTGCTTTCCCTCTTTTTCGATCGGGGTGCGGAAGGTGTCGCGGAAGGTGTCGGCGGACCCTAGCAGTCCCGGCATCAGGAAATCGAACAGGCTCCAGAGTTCGCCGAGATGGTTTTCGATGGGAGTGCCGGAGAGGCAGATGCGGTGCCGGGCGTCGAGCTGCCGGACGGCGTGGGAAACCTGGGCGCCGGGGTTTTTGATGTGCTGTGCCTCATCGAGGACGCAGAGGTGGAAGGGTTGTTCGGTGAAGAGGTCGAGGTCGCGATGCAGGAGTGCGTAGGAGGTGAGCGCGATGTCGGTATCGGCAAGCTCGGCAAACCGGCGGTGTCGGTCGGCGCCTTGCAGGATGGTGATCTTCAGCGAGGGCGCGAACTTTGCCGCCTCGCGTTGCCAGTTTTCGACCACGCTGGTGGGGGCGATGACGAGGTTGGGCAGGGTATTGCCTTTTTCTTTCTCGGCGAGGATGTGGGTGAGGGTCTGCATGGTTTTGCCGAGACCCATGTCATCGGCGAGGATGCCGTGCAGGCCGTTGTTCGCGAGGAACTGCATCCACTCGTAGCCCTCGCGCTGGTAGTCGCGCAGGGTGGCTTCCAGCGTAGCTGGAATTGCTGATGGGTGATGGGGGATTGGTGCTTGGAACGCGTCGCTGAGTTGTTGGAGATGCGGTGGCGGTGCGGTGGTGGCGAGCTCCTCGTCGAGGGCGTTGACGAGCTGCGCGGCTTCGATTTTGTGCAGCTTGATCGGCTTGTCGGAAAACTTGAAAGCCATCAGTTCGCCGAGGTGGGTGAGGATGCGGCGGAAGCGCCCGATCGGGAGTGTCAGGCCTCTGCCGTCGGCCAGGAAAATGAGGAACTCCTGTCCGTCCGGCATGTTGCGGGTGAGGTCGAGGAAGTTGTATTCGACCAGGGTGGCGAGGATCGGTTGCAGGTCGATGTGTTCGCCGTCGATCTCGAATCCGGCGGAGAGGCTGAACCATCCCCTGCCTTCGTCGACAAATTCGGCGCGCCAGCTTGAGGCGTTGAAACGGAGGGGTTTGGGCGCGGCGTTCGCGGCGATGGCAACCGTCCAGCCCCGTTTTTCAAGGGCGGCGACACCCTCGTGGTGAAAACGTTGCCAGTAGAGTGACGGCTGCCACTCTTTGGCGTTGGGTGCCCACAGGGTGCCCTCATCAGGTGGCGGGGCGAGTTTTTTGAGTGAGCTCGGTGGGGTTTCGGCCCCCGGGAGTAGGTCGAGTGCGTAGAGGGTGTTCAGGGCGGTCATCTCGGCGGCGCGCTGGCGTGGACGGGAGATGTTGCCGGCGGGGTCGAGTGGGTAACGATCACCCGCGTAGTCGGCATGGGCGCTGGCAAAAATCTCGGGCAGCCACGCGTGGTTGTCGCCCGCGGGCCGGCGTTGAATCGAGAGGTGGAAGGTGGGGGTGTCCGGAGACGGGCTCTCCTGGCGGGGCGGGGGGGCGTCGGCGATGCGATGGTCGAGCGTGCTGGTGGTGGGTTTTTGCGCGAGTTCGCCGAGCGCTTTTTCGAGTCGGCCCGGGCGGGTCAGGTGCTCGAGGGTGGCGGCGGCGTGGGTGCAGCAGGTGCGCACGGCGCAGGTGCAGGAGGTGTCGAGCTGGAGGGTGCCGTTTTCGGGCCAGAGCGCGATGGTGGTTTCGTCCTGATGGCCGGATGGATCGATGATGGAGGCGGTGATTTCAACGTCATCGGTGTCGAGCCGTTCCGCCACGCAGCGGGTGATTTGTTGTGCCCGTGCTGTTTTGAATCCGGCGGCGAGCACGGAGGTGGAGAAGGTGGTTTTCCAGTCGCCTGAGGTCAGGAACTGGTGCAGGTCGTCGGTATCCATGGCGGCGCTCACGTGTTTTTAATAACCGCTGGCAGAGGGGAAGACACGGAAGATTTGTGGATAAGGGCGGATTTGCAGGAAAAAGCGGGAGGAAGTCGGTATTTAACGAACATTAAGCATTGAAGAATCAATGACTTTTCCACATAATGACTAGGCGGAATTGCGTGCTGGGACGCGCGATGAAGCGATCTGGGTATGTCTAAGAAAATGAATGTATTAATCGCCTGTGGCGGCACCGGGGGACACCTGTTTCCGGGTATTGCTGTGGCGGAAGAACTTGAGAAGCGTGGGCATGGCGTCTTGTTACTGATTTCTGAGAAAAAGGTGGATGCCGAGGCGTCGAAGAAGTACGGCGGGCTGACATTTCAAACGGTGCCGGCCATCGCCAAGCCGCCGACATTTTCCCCGAAGATGATTCCCTTTCTTTTTAAACTCTGGAGCACGGTGAGGCAGTGCCGCAAAATCCTCGCCGAGCACAAGTCGGATGCGGTGCTGGGGATGGGGGGGTTCACCTCGCTGCCCCCCGTGTTTGCCGGGAAAAAGATGGGATTGATGACCTATGTGCATGACTCCAATGCGCTGCCGGGCAAGGCGAACCGACTCACCGCGCGCTGGTGCAGAAAGGTCTTGATTGGCCTTGAGGCCGCGGCGAGCTACTTCCCCCAATCCGATGTGGTTGTCACCGGCACACCTGTCCGTCACGAGCTGACGGCGCTGCCGAGCCAAGCCGAGGCGCGGGCAAAATACGGTCTTTCCCCCGAGGGGCGGGCCGTGTTGGTGATGGGTGGCAGTCAGGGGGCGAAACGGCTGAACTCACTTGTGGTCGAGGCGGCCAGGGCGATGCCCGGGCTTCAATTTCTCCACATCACGGGTGCCTTTGACCACGACCGGGTCAAGGAGATGGCGTCGGGGCGCGCCGGTTATCACGTGCTTTCATTTTGTGATGATATGGCTGCGGCCTATGCTGCCTGTGATGTCGCGGTGTGCCGGGCCGGTGCGTCGAGTATGAGCGAGCTTGCCTATGTGGCGATGCCCTCGATTCTGGTGCCCTACCCCTATGCGGCGGACGACCACCAGACGGTGAATGCGAGGGTGTTTGAGGATGCCGGGGCGGCGGTGATGCGGCAGGAGGCCGAGCTCGACGCTGGTGAGTTGGTCGCGGATCTCACCCGGATCGTGGAGGACGACGAGCTGATACGGCAGATGTCGGCCAGTGCGGATGGTCTTGCACTGAGGGATGCGGCAGTTAAAATCTGCGACGAGATATCGGTGGATGTGCTGACCTGATGGCGAGGCCGGTGGCCGACAGAACATTTTTAAAAGAATGAAGATTGATGAACTAAGCAAACGACTGACCGACCGGGGAAACCCGGTGAAGGTGCACCTTGTGGGTGTTGCCGGATCGGGCATGAGTGGGCTGGCGCTTTTGTTGTTAGGAATGGGTCACCGGGTCAGCGGCTCGGACAGGGTGACCAGCGGGGAAACGCAGCGCATGCAGGGGCTGGGTCTCGTATTTTCCAGCCCCCACCGCGCTGACGAAGTACACGGTGCGGATGTGGTTGTTTATTCATCGGCTATCCGCGACGACAATGTCGCCCGTGCCGAGGCGCGGGCACATGGCATCCCGTGCATACGGCGCGCCGAGTGCCTGGCTGCGATTTTGCATACCCGCAAGGGGGTGGTCATTTCGGGGACGCATGGCAAGACGACCACCTCCGCGATGTGCGCCCACCTGCTCAGGCGCGGCGGGATCATGCCATGCCATTACGTCGGTGCCGAGATCCCGGTACTGGGCACCAATGCCCACTGGCAGGAGGACTGTGAGTTGATGGTGGCCGAGGGGGATGAAAGTGACGGCACGCTGGCACTCTATCAACCGGAACATTGTGTGGTGCTGAACATTGAAGAAGAGCATCTGGATTTCTACAGCGGGATCGATCATATCAAGGAGGTTTTCACCACCCTGCTTGATCAGACACGCGGGAATAAAATCTACTTTGCCGGCTGCCCGGTCGCCAGTGCACTTTGCGCGGGAAGAGACGGTGCGGTTTCCTACGGCTGGGAAAATGCTGATTTTGTCGCCAGTGATGTGCATGAGACCGGCGGCACGGTGACTTTTGATGTGACCAGGCGTGGTGAGTTGTTAGGAAGGGTCGGGCTCGGTATCCCAGGCCGGCATAACGTACTCAATGCCCTGGCCGCCATTGCCGTGGCCGACGCCGCCGAGGTGGATTTCCAGCTTGTCGCCCGCGCCCTCGGCACCTTTGCGGGTGCGCGAAGACGTTTTGAAAACAAGTATCTGTCGCCCAAGCTGCGGATCATCGACGACTATGGCCATCACCCGACCGAGGTGACGGCCACCCTGCAGACGGCGCGCTCACTCAAGCCGGACCGGCTGGTTGTGGTGTTTCAGCCGCACCGGTACAGCCGCACCCAGAAGTTGGCGGATGATTTCGGCAAGGCGCTGCAAGCTGCCGATTGTGTCTTTGTGACGGACATCTATCCCGCGAGCGAGTTGCCTATCGACGGGGTGACGGCGCAAACCATTGTTGATGCGGTCCGGGCCAATGGCGACACCCGTGCCGAGGTGGTGGGCGCGGTGCCCTCCGCTCACCATGCCGTGGGTAACGCGCTCAAGGCGGGCGACCTGCTGATTACGCTCGGTGCCGGAAACGTCCACGAGATTGGCACCAAGATTGCCCGGGACATGACGTTGCTCGAGGAGATGCTGCGTTACTGCGCCGAGGGCGAGGCGAATGGCGAACTCTACGAGCCGATGAGCCGCCACACCACCATCCTTTGCGGCGGGCCGGCGCAGTTTTGGCTTGAGCCGCATAGTTTCAACGCTTTTTCAGAGCTCGTGCGCTACTGTCGCGACCGGGGTATCCCGCAGCGTGTCGTCGGGCGGGGTTCGAACCTTCTCGTGCGTGACGGAGGTATCCGTGGTGCCGTTATCCATCCCGTGGGCGGGGAGTTTTCCGATGTCCGGGTGGAGGGGGATGTCATCATTGCCGGGGCGGGTGCCCGCTTTAAAAAGGTCGCCAGCGTGGCCGCATCTCACGGACTCACCGGCATGGAGTGGATGGAAGGTATCCCGGGGAATGTCGGCGGGGGACTTCGGATGAATGCCGGGGCCATGGGGATCGAAACATTTGACCAGGTGCTCAGCGTGACCTTTCTCGATGAGGATGGCGGCATCCACGAGCGCAAGCGCGACGCGATCATCGCGCATTATCGCAACGTGCCGGAACTGAGGCGCAACTTCGCCCTGGTCGCCCGATTCCAGGCGCAAAAATCCGATGCGTCCAGCATTGCCCGGCGCATGGATGAGTCAAAAAGCAAACGCCGCGCGTCACAACCGATCGCCGCCAGCGCCGGTTGCATCTTCAAAAACCCGGACGAGATTCCCGCCGGCATGCTGGTTGATGAACTGGGGATGAAGGAGGCGTCGATGGGAAAAGCCCAAGTCTCCAAGGAGCATGGGAATTTCATCGTCAACCGCGGTAAGGCGACGGCCGCCGATGTGCTTGGCCTGATCGACCGGATCCGCCGCAAAGCCAAATCCCGCCGCAACATCACCATGGAGACCGAGGTCCAGATCATCGGTGAAGACGAATACACATTCTAACTACCCCCTCCGAATGAAAACAATACACATGGATAACAACTTACTCATCGCCGTCCTCATGGGCGGCCCTGGCTCCGAGCGTGATGTTTCACTGGCGTCCGGCAATGCCGTGCTGAGCGCCCTTCTTGAGCAAGGTCTCAATGCCGTGCCTGTCGATGTGACCGGTCATTCGCTCGACTTGCCCGAGGGTACCGGCCTTTGTTTCAACGTCATCCACGGCACCTTTGGTGAGGATGGCGAATTGCAGGCGCTGCTCGAGGAAACCGGCGTGCCCTACACCGGTGCCGGCGTCCAAAGTAGTCGCGTCGCCTTTGACAAGGTGGCCAGCAAGCAGGTGTTTGTAGCGAGCAACGTACCCACCCCCGCGTCGGAAATCGTCGATTGTGCGGCGGGGGTCAAGCTCCCGGCGATGCCGCTCCCCTACGTGGTTAAGCCACCCCGTGAAGGTTCGAGCGTGGGGGTGCATATTGTGCACGACGAGGCCGGGGCACTGGCCGCGCTGGCCGATGCGGCCCGGTACGGGGACGAGGTTTTGATTGAACAATTGATCGTGGGCGACGAGCTCACCGTTGGCGTGCTTGATGGTGTCGCCCTTCCCGTTGTCCAGATCGCGCCGCGCAGTGGTTTCTATGATATGAACAACAAGTATCCATGGCTCAATGATGGCGGCGGTACCGATTACTACTGTCCGGCCGAGCTGGACGAAATCACCACGGTGCGTGTGCAGGAGGCCGCCCTTGCGGCACACTGCGCCCTGGGCATTGAAATCTACTCACGGGTGGATGTTTTATTGGATGCCGAAGCCAACCCGTACGTGCTCGAAGCCAACACCATCCCCGGAATGACCGCCAGCAGCCTGCTGCCCAAGGCCGCGAAGGTGGCCGGCTATGATTTCGGTCCGCTTTGCCAAAAAATCGCCGAACTGTCGCTCGCCCGGCGCAGCTAACCTCCGCAACCCGCAACCCAGGAACAAGCATGGCCAGATTCAAACCACGTCGGAAAACCACACGCTCGCCGCGTACCGTAGGCAGGGGCGGGGACCTGCAAAAACTGCACATCAACGTGCACTCGCCGCGCATCGTGATGTTCCAGATTCTGAGTGGTATGGGCAAGGGTGTGAAATACGCCGTTTTGCTCGTCCTGCTCGGCCTGATCGGCCTGGGCGGCTACAAGGGGGTCCAGCACCTTTTCCTCGGCAATGAAAAATACCGGCTGCAGGAAATCGATCTCCACACCAACGGCCACCTTGATCACGCCCGCGTGGTGGACGTCGCCGGTATCGATCTTAATGCCAGCATTTTTGCCCTTGATACCAGCGGCGTGCGCGACAGCCTGCAGGACCTGCCCGAGGTGATCGACTGTGATGTCGAACGCCGCCTGCCCGGGACGCTGCGGATCCGGCTCACCGAGCGTGTGCCCGCCGTATGGATCGAGTGTGCCACACTCGGATTTCCAGGGCGCCGGAACGGGGGGGTCCTCGCCGACAAAAACGGGATCACCTTTCCCTGCGAAGGGGAGCTGTGGAACTCGGCCAGGGACTTGCCTGTTATCGTGGTCAAGGTTGCCAAAAGCGATGCCTTCCAGCACGGCAGTAAAATGAAGCACCCCGAGGCGATGCGGGCACTTCACCTGGTGAAGACCTTCGGCGCTGGCAACGTGCGGGCCGAGTGGCTGCCCGAGCGTGTCGTGCTGGTCAATGACTACTCGATGGAGGCTGTCTGTAACGACGGGTCGCGTGCGACGTTCGGGATGTATGAGCATGACCGCCAGTTGGCTGACTTCCTGACCATCCGCGAGCACACCTTGTACACCCAGCGCGAAGTCCGGCACATCAACCTGATCCCGCAAAAAAATATTCCGGTAAAATTCGCGGGTGACCCGGTGCTTGTGAGGCCCAAACGCCAACCTGTTCCCGTCAATCCCAACGAACGTGAAATTCAGTCGATCCTCGACCGTAACTAACCCGCACTCACCCATCCTTTGCTCTGATTAATGGCCAGCACCAAAATACATGTAGGACTCGAAATAGGCACCACCAAAACCTGTATGGTGGTGGGCGAGGTGAAGCCTGACGGGTCGGTGAAGATTCTCGGTGTCGGCGAGACGCGTAGCGCCGGTGTCAGAAAGGGCGAGATCTCTGACTACCCGCAGGCGCGTGCCGGTCTCAAGGACGCCTTGCTCAAGGCCGAGGATGTCTGTGACGTCGACATCAGCAGCGTGCTGCTCGCGGTAACGGGTGCCCATATCGAGGGCGTGAACAATCGCGGCACATTCCGTTTGCCCGACGAGGAGGAGGTGGTGCACGAAGGTCACATCGACGAGGCGACCGAGATCGCGCGCGACCTCGCCATCCCCGGTGACCACGTTTACCTGCATAATTTCATCCGCCACTACCGGCTCGACAAACATGAACATACGGTAAGCCCTATAGGTCTGTTAGGACGCTCGCTCGAGGTGGACTTTCACATCGTGCACGGCATCCGCACCCGCATTCAAAATAGCATCAAGTGTGTCAGGGAAATTCCTTTGGAGGTCGATGATGTCGTGTTTGCGCCGATCGCTACCGCCCAGGTGGCACTCGAGCGCGAGCAAAAGGACGCCGGCGCCCTGGTCATCGACATCGGCGGAGGCACCACCGACTACGTGCTCTACCTCAAGGGCTCGATCGCGGCGTCCGGCTGCATCCCGGTGGGAGGGGACCACATCACCAATGACATCCACCTGATTACCCACATCCCGCTGAGCCGCGCCGAGGAGTTGAAAAAAACCGAGGGCGATGCATCCGGTGATCCCGCCCGGGGAATTGGCAACGTCAAGGTGGTGGACGACAACGGCTTCGAGGAGGGCGAGATCAAGCGCTCCCTGCTTAACGACGTGATTAACGGCCGACTCGAGGAAACCCTCTACCTTGTCCGCGATCGGCTTCCCGCAAACGCACTCATGGGAATTGGAGCGGGTGTCTTTCTAACGGGGGGGACCAGCCGCATGCGCGGCTTCAGCGAGCTGGCCAATGAGATTTTTGGTCTGCCGATCTATCTCGCGGAGCAGTCAAACATCAGCGGCGTCCACGCGAACTTCCGTGACCCGCAGTATTCCACCGCCGTCGGCCTGATCCGCTACGCCCAGATTCTCGACGCAGAGCGTGACGCCGATACCGGTGGCAGCGTCGTGACCCGGGCACTCCGCTCGATCTGGCCGTTTGGTCGGTAGCCGGTAGCCGGTGGACGGCCGCTAGAAAATCACCTCCCTCCTTGCATCCCCGGGGATTTTGCTGTCATAGTGAACCTATGATACTCAAGTTCTGCGGCGCGGCCGGTACGACAACAGGTTCCCAGCATCTGCTGGAGGTCAATGGGAAACGCATCCTGCTCGACTGCGGGCTCTATCAGGGGCATCGCAAGGACGCCTATGAGATCAACTGCTGTTTCCCCTACTTCGATCCGTCCTCGATCGACTGTGTTGTCCTATCCCACGCGCACATTGACCACTCGGGCAACTTGCCCAACCTCTGTGCGAAGGGTTTTCAGGGGAACATCTACGCCACCTTCGCCACCCGTGACCTTTGCCAGATCATGCTGGCCGACAGTGCCCACATCCAGGAGAGCGACACCAAATGGCTGAACAAGCATCTCAAAAAGAAGAACAAACCGCTGGTTGAGCCGCTTTACACCGCGCGGGATGCCGAGAAGTGTCTGAAGCAGTTTGTCAACATCGGTTACGACCGCCCGATCATGATTGCGCCCGGTGTTACCATCCGTTTTTTTGATGCCGGACATATCCTCGGCAGTGCCCAGATCTTGCTGGAAATCGATGATGAGGAGGATGGCAAAAAGAAGCGCTTCCTGTTCTCCGGCGATGTCGGTCGGGGGGGGAACGATCTCCTGAACGATCCCGTACCTGTCAAAGACGTCGATTACGTCCTCATGGAGAGCACTTACGGCGGGCGCGAACACGAGTTGGGAACCGGGGCGGACGATCGTATTGCCGAGGTCTTGAACAAGGCGATTGAGCGGGGCGGGAAAATCATCATCCCATGCTTCGCCGTCGAGCGCACCCAGCAGATTCTCTATGTCCTGCACCAGCTCTTTGTAGACGGCCTGGTGCCTGAAATCCCGGTTTACGTCGATAGCCCGCTCGCGGTGAACGCGACGGAGATCTTCCGCCTTCACCCGGAGTGCTTTAATGAAGAGGTGAACGACTTCCTTTATGAAAAACGGGACCCGTTCGGATTCGAGGGCCTCACCCTGATCCGCGCGGTATCGAAGTCCAAAGAACTCAACGACAGCAAAAAGCAGGGCATCATCATCTCCGCTTCGGGGATGTGCGAGGCGGGCCGTATCCTGCACCACCTGAAAAACGGGATCGGCAACCCTAACAATACCATCCTCTTTGTCGGCTACTGCGCAGAAAACACGCTCGGCTGGAAAATCCGCCACAACGAGCCGGAGGTCAGAATCTTTGGCGACCCATACGAACTCAAGGCGAAGGTCGAGATCATGGACTCCTTCTCCGGCCACGCCGACCACTCGGAGCTGATCGATTACTTTAACGCGACCACAGGACCGAAGAAAAAAGTCTGGCTTGTCCACGGCGAAAAGACGCGCTCCGACGTCTTCTGCGAAGCCCTGCGCGAAATCCATCACGGCGATATCGAGGTCGGCGTGCTCGGCAAGGAAGTGCGCTTCTAGAATCACCCAAATAGGCTTGCATCCTGCCAATGACTCGGGTAATAAATCCCCGCCGAGCCACAACCAGGGTGGCCGGTCTTAAGCGCGATTAGCTCAGGGGTAGAGCGCATGCTTCACACGCATGATGTCGCAGGTTCAAATCCTGCATCGCGCACCATTTTCCCCCAGCCCTTGTTCATCAAGGGTTTTTTCGTTCCTTGGGGTTGGGGCGACGCCGCCTGTTCCGTGGCTTGTCTTTTTTGACAGGAGCCTGGGCATCGGCAAACTTGAAGTCGACCATTTGGCGTTCCATGTCGACTTTGGCGACGATGCACTTGTATTGCTCCCCGATGGTGAACTTCTGGCCTCTGGGGCCGGTGAAACGGATGAGGTTCTGTTCGAAGCGCCATTCGCCTTCAGGAAATTCCTCGGTTTGGATCAGCCCCTTGGTCATGATGTCGAGGGCCTCGACAAAGAGTCCGAAGTGGCGGACGTCGGTGACCACGGTGTTGAATACAGGCGGGTCGTCCTGGAGGGAGCAGATGTGGAGGTACTGGAGCATCTTGAGGCGGCGGGACTCGTTTTCGGCCTCGGCGCTGGTGCGTTCGGTTTCCGAGATGTGCAGCGCGATCTGGGCGACCTCGCCCGGTGAGGGCGTTTTATCAACGTGCTTCGGCGGGTTTTCGAGATTGCGCTGAAGGCCGCGATGGACGACGAGGTCGGCGTAGCGGCGGATGGGTGAGGTGAAGTGGCAGTAGTTCGCCTTGGAGAGTCCGTAGTGACCGAGCGGGTCTTGGAAATAGACGGCACGCTTGAGTGACTTGAGCAACCCGATCTTGATGGCGTGCTCTTCAACCGACCCCTTGGCGTCATTCAACAATTTCTGGATATGTTTTTTGTTGGTCAGGTCGCCGGGTTTGTACCCGTGCAGGCGTGCCAGCTCTGCGTATTCGTTGAGTCGATCCGGGTCCGGATCGTCGTGGATGCGGTAGATGGTATTTTGTGATCGGTTTTTAAGGATCTTGGCGGTGGACTCGTTGGCAACGAGCATGCATTCCTCGATCAGCTGGTGGGACTCGTTGTACTCGCTTTTGACAATGCCGGTGGGCGTCCCCTGGTCGTCCAACACGACGCTGACCTCGGGCATGTCGAGGTCGAGTGCGCCATTGGCAAAGCGTTGTTTGCGGAGCAGCGAGGCGAGGGCCCATGCTTCGTGGAGCATGGAGATGATGGCGGGATCCTCGTCGGGAAAGAGTTTGGCAACCTCTTTGGCGGGTTTCATCAGGATGTCCTGGACCTGCTCGTAGGTGAAGCGGCGGCCAGAGTGAATGACGGCCCGGGTGAAGCGGGAGGAGCGGATGTGCCCGTCCTTGTCGATGTTCATCAGGCAGCACTGGGTGAGGCGATCGACTCCCGGCATGAGTGAGCAGAGGTGGTTCGAGAGCTCGCGTGGGATCATGGGCAGGACGCGGTCGGCCATGTAGGTTGAGTTGCCGCGTTCGCGTGCTTCTTTGTCAAGTGCGCTGCCGGGTTTGACGTAGTGGGACACGTCGGCGATGTGGACCGCGAGTTGCCAGCCGCCATGGGGCATTTTTTGCACGCTGATGGCATCATCGAAGTCCTTGGCATCGTGGGGATCGATGGTGATGACCGCACGGTCCCGCCAGTCGTCGCGGTCCAGGGTGTCGTTTTTGCTGACGGAGTCGCCGAAGGCCTTGGCCTCTTCCAATGCCCTGTCGGGGAATTCGTCCCGCAGGCCGAGCCTGTGGACGATGGCAAGCATGTCGATGCCCGGGGTGTCGGGCCATCCCAGCACCTCGGTGACACGCCCGAGCGGTTTTGAGTTCGGGTTGTCCCAGCGGATGAGTTCGACGGCGACGATCTGGCCCGGCTTGGGGCCGTCTTCCTTGCCCTGTGGCAGCGAAGCTTGGTCGATGTTGACATCGGGGATTTTGATGTCATTGGGCTGGACGTGGGCGAATTTTCCGTGGCGGAAATAGGTGCCGATGATACGGGCCATGCCGCGGGAAATGATTTTCTCGACGAAGCCGGCGGCTTCGTCGGCGGGTTTCGGCATGCCAGCCGCCTTCTGGCTGCGACCTTTGCGATGTTTTGTCCAGTCGGGCTGGCCGATGCGATCGACGCGCACGGCGACGTGGTCGCCGTTCATCGCGGTGGATGTTTTGGTGGAGGGGACAAAAATACGGCTGAATTTTTGAAGGTCCATGCCGGCGGCCTCATTGGTGGCATCGTTGGCATTGGGGTAGAACCATGCGTGGCCCGAGTTTTGAAAGCGGATCGTGCCGATGAGCAGGGCGTCCGGGCCGGATGTCCCTTTGCCTCCTTTGCCGCGCGATTTTTCCCGCAACGAATAGCGGCCTTTTTTGCCCCGGACGATGCGGCCCTTGTTTTCGAGGTCGAGAAGTTCGGCTCTGAGCGCCGAGCGTTCGTTGGCTTTGACGTTCAGGGTGCGGGCGAACTCGGACTTGTTCAGAGGTCGGTAGTCGGGGGATTGCATGAGGGTGCGGATGCGCTCCCGGAGGTTTTTCATAGGACGATAGTGGATTGATTTTTCAGGATGAACATGATTTTTTTGTGGAAATATGTCGACGGATATCGATGTGACGTTGATTTTCCATTTGCGGGGGTGTTATTGCGGTGATATTCGTGCATGCACAATGTATCGCCGTGGTTAACTCCGTGGTTGCGCCTGAGTGGGAATTCTGTCTGAGTGGGTACCGTCAAGTCTGAGTGCGTGATATGCGCTAAGGATAGCTGACAGGTAACTAGTGTTGAGCCATGATCCATAGCGTAAACGGACTCTATCACTTGGAGAACCTAATTCAAACAATAACCCAATCCCAATAGAAAAGATGAATATAAAAACGAAGCGAAATGGAGGATTTACCCTGGTTGAACTGTTGGTGGTGATTGCGATCATTGCGGCTCTGGCTGTCATGGCATCCCCCGCTATACTCCGTTCGTTGACGAAGGCGAAAATTGTAAGGGCTTCGACCGTCTGTAAAAGCGTTGAAATGGCTGTGGACGGCTTTGAGAACGAGTACAATTTCCTTCCTTATGGAGGAGAAGAATATCCTACCGTGGAAGAGGAGTTGAGCCAGGATGATAACGACGGGCTGATGGCTGTGCTTGCGGGGCTGGAGGATGAGCTCAATTTCAAGGGCATTACCTATTTTTCACAGGAAGAGCCGAAAGGGAGTAGTGATGCGAACTACAAGGATGGAATGCATCTGGACAGGACGGCGGGGACCGCCGCACTCTACGATCCATGGGGAAGCAGATACCATATCACGCTTGATTACTTGCAGGGCGCGGATGAAGAAGGGATAGAACACCCCTATGACTCGGATGAGAGAATCAGGCGCAAGATCATCGTATTCAGTTACGGTCCCGATAACAAGTTTTCCAAAGATGGAGGAACAGCGGACAACAGGGACAATCCTTCCAATTTTTAAGGGATCGGCCGAGTAGATTGATCCGCATGGTCATGCGCCGGTGAGCGGGCTTCCGTGCCGCTTGTGCCACCATCGGCGTCAGCGTTGGTGCCTATCTTTGGAAACGCAGGCGGTGGATCGTTTTCCCTTGGCTTTCCCAGTGGCGTTGGAAGTCGGTTTTAGGGTAGAAGAAGGATCCCTTTTCGTCGTCGTCCGGCCATGGCAGCTGGGTGAATTTACCACCTGATCGGGCAAATGTTTCCATCTCCTCGCAGACCCACTCGAAGTACTCGGGGTGATCGGTTTTGAAGAGGAACTCCCCTTGTGGGCCCAGGGTTTTCTGCAGTATTGTTAGAAACTCCTGCTGGATGAGTCGGCGTTTATGGTGACGGGCCTTGGGCCAGGGGTCGGGGCAGAGGAGATGGAGCCGGGAAACGGAGTGTTCGGCGAGCAGCCATTCGACCGTGTATTGGCTTTCGAGGCGGAGCACCTTGGCATTGGTGAGTCCGAGTGATTGGATGCGTTTGCAGACGCCGCGGGCGCGACCGAGTAGGCGTTCGACGCCGAGGAAGTTTCGTTCGGGGTAGTGCTCGGCCATTTCGACGAGAAATGAGCCATCGCCGCAGCCGAGGTCGATTTCCAGCGGGTGGTCATTGTGGAAGATGTCGCGGGACGAGTGTCTGCGGAAAAAGTCATCGGGCATGAATTCGCAGGATTCTGGTGTGCGGGCGCAGGCGGGCATGACATGAGTTTGAAGATTTAGATGTGAAGTTTGAAGCATTAAGTTATGGGGCGGGTGTGAATTTGCCCGAATTGGAGAAAGCCTTTCAGAAAAACTTTGCGCAGCGTGGTGAGTTGGGCGCCTCGGTGAGTGTCTGGTGCAAGGGGGTGGAGACGGTTTCGTTGGCGCACGGGTGGTGTGAGCGCGAGCGCGAAAGGGTGTGGACGGCGGAGACGCTGGTGCCTTTTTATTCGACCACCAAGGGCTTGGCGGCGGCGACTTTGCTGATGGTGCTTGAGGAGCAGGGCATGACGCCGGACGATGAAGTGTGCGGAGTTTGGTCTCGGTTTCCGGTCAAGGGGGCGACAGTTGCTCAGCTCATGTCGCATCGCCTGGGCTTGGCGGCTCTGGATGTTGAGGCTTCGATCTGGGATCATGACGAGGTGATTGCGGCGGTCGAGCAGCAGTCGCCCAACTGGCCGCGCGGCGCGGGTCACGGTTATCATCCGCGGGTGCTAGGGTTTATTCAGGATGAAATTCTGCGGCGATTGACGGGCAAAACCACGGGCGTGTTATGGCGGGAGAAAATTGCCGAGCCACTGGGGCTTGATGTGTGGATGGGCCTGCCGGAATCCGAGTTTCATCGGGTGGCCTGTCTCTACCCGGGAAAGCAGGATCGGTCGGATCTGGAGAACGGCTTCTACCGTGAGTTGCATTTGCCGGGCTCGTTGGTGAAGCGCGCGTTTTTTTCGCCCCGGGGGATGCATTCGGTGCGCGAGATGAACGACCCGCGTGCGTGGCAGGCGGGTTTTCCGGCGATGGGTGGCGTGGGGACAGCGAGCGGGGTGGCGAAGTTTTACCAGGCGGCGTGCGGTGCGATCCCGTTTTTTTCTCCCGAGCTCAGAGGGTGGATGGGGGCGGTCAGGACGACTGGGCATGATAAGATCTTACAGACGCGCACGGCTTTTTCCTGTGGGTTTCAATGCGATCCGGTGGATGGGTTCGGGCGCAAAGAGCGGCATCACTACGGGCTTTCCCGACGTGCTTTCGGCCATCCTGGCGCGGGTGGCAGCCATGCCTTTGGTGACCCGCAGGCGGGCATATCCTTTGCTTACGTCATGAATCAAATGGAGTTGAGCCCGTTACCCAAGGAAAAGTGTCTGGATATGGTGAAGGCGATGTACGTCATGTAGAGGGTGGGGGGACGCTAGACACTTGCATATTTTCCCGTGCTGGTACAAACGGGGGCATGCACTCTTTCCACTACCAGAATGGCTCCTTGCATTGTGAGGGCGTTGATCTTGCCCAGCTTGCTGATGCGCACGGCACCCCGGCATACGTGTACAGCGCGAATACGATCCGCGACCACTACAGTCGGCTTGACCAGGCGTTGGCCGAGATCGACCACGGCATCGAGTATGCGGTGAAGGCCAATTCGAATCTTTCGGTGCTGAAACTTCTGGTTGATGAGGGCAGTGGCTTTGATATCGTCTCGGGCGGGGAATTGCGCCGTGTGATTGAGGCGGGCGGTGATGCGGGGAAGTGTACTTTCGCCGGCGTTGGCAAGACCCGTGAGGAGATTGAATACGCCTTGGCCGAGGGGATTTACTGCTTTAATGCCGAAAGTGAGGAGGAAGTGGCTTTTATCAACACCGTGGCCGGTGAAATGGGCAAGGTGGCCCCCGTTGCCTACCGGGTGAACCCGAATGTCGATGCCAAGACGCACAAGTACATCTCCACCGGAAAGTCGGAGAACAAATTTGGCGTGGATTTCGCCTCGATCGACGAGGCCTACGCGCGCGCCGCGCAATTGCCCCACATCCTCCTCCGGGGACTGCAGATGCATATCGGCTCCCAGCTCACCTCATTGCAGCCATTTATTGAGGCGGTTGAAAAAGTGGCCCCGCTGGCCATCCGGTTGAAGGCCGCTCATGGGATTGAGTTTTTCTCCATTGGTGGCGGCGTGGGGATTGTCTATGACCCCGCCTTGGAGTCGGGTCAGTCCGGCTGGTGGACGGCCCGGGATGAGGATCAGAAGCCGCTGACGATCGAGCAGTATGCCGCCGGCGTGATTCCCGCGTTGAAGCAGACGGGTCTGAAGATTCTCCTCGAGCCGGGCCGCTACATTGTCGGTAACGCAGGCGTTCTGTTGACGCGTTGTCTCTACGAGAAAAAGGGGTCGGCCAAAACATTCCGGATTGTGGACGCCGGTATGAACGACCTTATCCGGCCCGCCCTTTACGAAGGCCACCATGAGATCGTGCCGCTCAGGGAGCCATCGGGTGCATCATCGAAGGTCGATGTGGTCGGTCCGGTCTGTGAAACCGGCGATTTTTTCTGTCAGGACCGTGAACTTCCCGATTTTGCCCCCGGCGAGGCCATTGCCCTGCTGAGTGCCGGCGCTTACGGATTTGTGATGGCTTCAAACTACAACTCCCGACCGCTGCCCGTGGAGATACTGGTCGAGGGTGAGCGGGCGCGTGTGATCCGCCCGAGGCAGACGATGGATGATATTCTCGCCAGCGAGAAGGGGGCGTTGAAGTCGGGAAGTCTTGAAGTCGGGAAGTCGGGAAGTCGGGAAGTTCTGCCTTTGTGGAGGGGGTGAGGGTTGAATTGGGTTGATTTGCGTCGATTTCCCGATAAATAGGGGCCTGGAGGTGATAAATCGTCAGTTCTCGCTTGCCAGACCGCACATCTCTGCTAAATACCCCGTCCCGCGCGGTGTGCAGGATGTCCAGACGGGCTGTCATACTTGAGGAATCTCTCCGGTATGAGCACACCTACCAACTACAAAAAACAATCCAGCTAAAACAAGGATCATGGCACGTATATTCGGCACAGAAATACCGAATGAGAAGCGCATCGAAGCTTCTCTTCCCTACATTTATGGCATAGGTCAAACGACCTCCAAGCGTATTCTCGAGCAAGCAGGGGTGGATCCAGATATCCGCACCGGCGAACTCACAGAAGAACAGCTTGTTAAAATTGCCCAAGTAATCACCTCCGAGATTATTCTCATCGAAGGTGACCTCCGTCGCGAAAAGCAAGCCGCTATGAAGCGACTCCAGGCGATCAACTGCTACCGTGGCATTCGTCACAAGGTAGGCCTCCCCGTCCGTGGTCAACGCACCAGCACCAACGCCCGCACCCGCAAGGGTAAGAAGCGCACCGTAGGTGTGAAAAAGTAACCTCCTGACCACAAACCATTTATTATTATGTCTGAAGAAGAAATCAAAGACGATGCGGTAGCGACACCTGCTGAGGCTCCTGCCGAAGCGCCTGCTGCGGAAGAGTCCAAGGCTGAAAAGGTTGAAGCACCTGCTGAGACACCCGCGGCTGAAGAAGCGGCCCCTGCCACGCCGGAAGCACCTGCTGAGGAAGCGCCCAAGGCACCTGAAAAGAAGCGCGACATTTTCGCTGAAATCGCCGGAGGCGAGGAAGAGCAGATCCGCATTCACAAGGCGAAGAAGAGCAAAAACGTCCAGACCGGTGTGGTTCACATCATTGCGACGTTCAACAACACGCTTGTCACGGTCACTGACCTCAACGGTAACTCCATTGGCTGGTCCAGTGCTGGAAAGATGGGATTCAAGGGATCGCGGAAAAGCACAGCTTATGCGGCTCAGGTCGTTTCCCAGGATGCCTGCCGTCAAGCGATGAGTCACGGACTCAAGCATGTTGAAGTTCGCGTCAAGGGACCTGGTTCCGGGCGTGAATCCGCTGTCCGTGCCGTGCAAGGCCTTGGCCTCAACATCACGGCGATCAAGGACGTCACTCCTATTCCTCACAACGGTTGCCGCCCTAAGAAAGCCCGCCGTGTGTAATTAACCATTATTTTCAACTCTTTAACTTACTTATATTATGGCTCGTTACACTGGCCCCAAAGATAAAATCAGCCGCCGCTTCGGCGTCGCCCTATTCGGACCCTCCAAAGCGCTTGAGCGTCGTTCCTTCCCTCCCGGCCAGCACGGTGTGCGTGCCGGACGTCGGAAGAAGTCGGATTACGCAGTCGCACTCGGAGAGAAGCAGAAGCTTCGTTTCCAGTTTGGCGTCCTTGAAAAGCAGTTCCGCCTCTACTATGCAGAAGCAAGCCGCCGCCGCGGGATCACCGGCGAGGTGCTTTGTCAACTGCTCGAGCTTCGTCTCGACAACGTTTGCTACCGCCTCGGCCTTGGCAACACGCGTTCCGCAGCACGCCAAATGGTCAATCACGGCCACATTGAAGTGAACGGAAAACGTGTCGATATCCCGAGTTTCCAGTGCAAACCCGGTGACACCGTCACCGTGCAGGACAAGCCTAGCTCACAGCAGCTCGGCCTGCGCTACATGGATCTCACCCAAGCGGTGCCATCGAAAGAATGGCTCACCCTTGACCGTGCCGACATGAAGGGCAAGATCAACCGCGTTCCTGAAAACGATGACTTCGATCACCAAGTCAACGTGCAGCTTGTGGTGGAACTTTACTCGCGTTAAACGACGTAAATTCTCTTTTTCAAAACGGCGCCCTACTCCGGTATGGCGCCGTTTTTTTTGAGCTGCGTGGCGGCGGTTTTTACCCGCTTCGGCTGAGCCGGGGAAGGGGGGGTTACGGCAGCGCTTGGGCGAAGCGGTCACTTCGGCTGTTATTGCTTGGATCCTTGTCGCCCTCCGTGCTTTGCACCGAGGAGTTGATCGCGACGGAATCGCCATTGGGGGGGAGCGCCACGGGCACGCGGATGGTGTGAATCTGCCCCGGTGTCAGGCTGCTGATATTGACGGTTTGGGTTCCACTGGGGCTGACGATGCTTACCGGGCTGTTGATGACGGTTTCCGTGCCCTGGTTCTGCACGGTGACCAGGACCTGGGGCAAGGATGTCGCGGCGTCGGCAGGAATGAGAATCTGGCTGGCAATGGCGACGTCATAAATCCCGGGGGTCCCGTGTTCCATCACACGATCCAAAGCGAGGATGCCGCTGCCGTAGGCGGGGTCGTCACCGGGGTAGCCGGCGTCATTGGACACGCTCAGGACAAGATCGGCCGCTTGCCGGGCGGTCATGTGGGGGTGCTCTGACATGGCCGCGGCAATCGCCCCGCTGATAAACGGCGCACTGGCCGAGGTTCCGGAAAAGGAGGTCAGCAATTCTTCCCCCCATGCGGCATTGACCTGAAACCCGGGTGCGGAAATGTCGAGCCCGTCACCTCGGTTGGAAAAATCAAGATGCTCGCCGGTTCCTTCCACGGCACCCACGGCGATCACGCCTTCATAGGCGGCAGGATAGGCGATTGCCGCCAAGCCCGCGTTGCCGGAGGATGCGACAATGACCGCCCCCTTGTCCTGCGCATACTTCACCGCATCCGCGACAAGCGAACTGTCTCCATAGGAGCCCATGGAAATATTGATGATGTCGGCACCCGAGTCAGCGGCCCGCAGGATACCCTCGGCCAAGGTGAAGGAATCGGAGCTGCCCCCGGCATCGGTGATTCGGATCGAGATGAGATCGGAGGCTGGAGCCACCCCGGGTGTGAGTGGGTGGTCGCCGGAGATGATCGATGCCACCGCGGTGCCGTGCCCGAGCTGAACACCCCCGACGCCAAGCTCGGTGAGTGTGATGGCCGTGACTTTGCCATTGCCGCCGTTCAGAGCGATATGGTCGTTCACTCCGGAATCCAGCAGGGCCACGGCCACGCCCTTGCCCCATGCCGAGTTATCCGTCCCGACTCCGAGCCACGCCAGGGCGTTCCGGCCAAAGCCGACAGCACCCGCCTGCGCCCCGGCATCGGGGGGCGCGGGGATCGTGACAAGATAGTTGTATCCGAGCCCGGCATCATCCAGGTCGCTTGGGTCGAAACCGTCACCCCACCCGAACCGGACCGCCCGCAGTCGGTCTGATTTTCCCAATAACCGCAGTCCGCGGCCGCTAAGCCCGGCGAGGAATTTGCGGTAGGAGGCATCATCGTTGAAGCGGGCAATACGTTCGTTGGCAATGGCGAACGGGGGGGCACCATGATTCGGGTCCGGGCTGTCCCGGCGTGCCCTGCGTGTCAGAGCCGGGTTGGCGGGCAGCGTCGATGGCCGGGCTTGGCTTGCGGGTCTGGGAGAGACCCGCGGCACTTCGTCGGGCGGGTCGGCCGTGCGTGTCAGGAAATACCCGGCCATCACTGCGATGAGAAACAAGGCAGGGAAAACGAGTTGAGGGAGGGATCTGCGGCGCATTTGCGAGAATGGGTTACCCGGTGAGTAAACACCAGATGAGGCGAAAAGACGCGCATTATTTCAGGAGGCGGGCGGCTCCGGGCATCATTCGTGTCGCCCGTGGGCGGTCAGCCGTGGCTACGTGCTTTTTTAAACAAAAGCCAGAGGAAAAAAGGGCCGCCGAGGATCGCGGTGATGATCCCTACGGGAACTTCGGCAGAGGTGGCAATGGTGCGGGCCAAGGTGTCACAGAGGGTGAGGAAAACACCGCCGAAGAGGATGGCGGCGGGGATCAGGTTGCGGTGATTGGCACCGACGATGAGGCGGCAAATATGAGGCGCCATGATGCCGACAAATCCGATCGGCCCGCAGACGGTGACAATACCGGCAATCATCAGCGAGACGGCGAGAAAGAGAATGATCCGCATCTTTTCAACATGCAGACCACAACTGCCCGCCAGGTCGTCGTGAATGGAGAGCAGATTGAGTTCGCGGTAAAGAAATCCCGTGATCAGGATGCCGCTGACAATAAAAGGGAGGATCTGGAAAATGGCTTCGGCGCTGGCCCGGCTCAGATCTCCCATCAACCAGTGGATGATACGGAAGGAATCACTCATGTCGCCGAGGTACTGCAGCAAGAGGATCAGGCTGGAAAAGAAAAAGCTGATGGCCACGCCTCCCAAGAGCATCGTGTTGGGCGAGACGTTGCTCGTGGCGCGCGCAATACCATAGACGATGGTAATCGATCCCATGGCCCCCAACAGGGCAGCGACAGAGACACCGGAGACTCCGAGGACGGTCAGGTTAAGCCCGAGAAAAATGGCCAAGGTCACACCCAGTGACGCGCCACCGGCGACACCCAGGGTAAACGGCGTCGCCAAGGGGTTCCGGAAAATGGCTTGGAAGACAACGCCACCGAGCGACAGACCCATACCTGCGAACATGGCCAACAGCACACGCGGAACACGTATTTTCCAGAAGATGATCGCATCGAGGTCATCGGCACCAGGCCTGAAAAGGACATCCCACCCAGGAAGATGTTGCCCGATCCATGGCATCACCATCAAGATCATGGCGGCAAGCGGCAGGAGGATGAAGAGAATGAATTTACGAGGGGAGGAAACCATGGAAGGCGGCGGGTCTTAGCGGGCAGGCGCATGATGGGTGGGCAGGACCATCGGGCAGCCACTTTGTGGATGAGACTGGATCGTCCAGTTGGCATCGAAGATGGCGAGGAGGTTCTCCGAGGTGATGAACCGGGAGGGGGTCTCATCGGCAAGCACCCTGCCGTGAGCCATGCCGATGATGCGGTCGAAGTCCATGGCCGCCCAGTTGAGGTCATGGGTGACGGTAAGCACCGTGGTGTTGCTTTTGCGCCCGATCTCACTGAGCAGGCGCTGGATCGACTCGCGCTGTTTCGGGTCGAGGTGAGCCGAGGGCTCATCGAGGACGAGGATGGGTGTCTGCTGGGCAAGGGCGGCGGCAATGTTGACCTTCTGCCGTTCGCCGCCGCTGAGGGTGGCCATGGTCTGGTTCTCAAGGTGCTGAATGCCTACGCGCGCAGCGGATTGCCTGGCGACTTGCTGGCCCTCGCGGTCGCGGGGAATGATACCCCCACTCTGAGCGTGGGCGTAGCGGCTCATCATAATGAATTCCATCACAGTGAACGGGATGTCGTCGGCGAGCTGTTGCGGGACATACCCGATCAGACGCGCAATTTCCCGTCGGGATAGGGATGTCAATGCGCTGCCCCCGAGTTTGATCCGACCCTTTTCGCTTGGAATAAGTCCTAGCAGAAGCCGGAGGAGTGTTGTTTTTCCCGCGCCATTGGGGCCTACGATGGCGATTCGTTCGCCTGCCCCGGCATGCAGGGTCACGCCATCCAGCAGCCGGCGTTGGCCGATGCTCAGGCTGAGTTCGTTAATCTCAATGGCGATGTCGCGGCTATCATTCATGGGCGATTGCGGCAGCTTGCGCAAAAGTTTCCAAGGTGTCGATGAATCGTGGTCCGGGAATCATATGTTTGTGTTCGTGGAGGAATACAAGGCGTTTGTTTTTTACCGCCCGCAATTCGCCATAGGCCTGCCATTGGCGCAGGAGTGTGTCGCGGCCTTTTTCCTCCCAGACATCCTCCCGGATGAGGTCGATGATGATATCCGGATCGAGATGGATGAGTTTTTCCCGCGACAGCAGGGGGTAGGCGACAGGGCCTTGGTAGGCATTGATGCCATGAACCATGTCAATATACTCCTGGTGAACGCCCTTGTTGCCCGCCGCGATGACCCGGTCGGGAAATGCTGAGTTAGTATCACGTTCGATACAGACAAGGATGCGCGGCCTGTTTTCTGTACTGCGGGCCTTTTGGGTTAGCGCGCTCACCCGATCATTCATCGCTCGCACGATTTGATTGGCCAGTGGCTCTTTTCCAAATGCTCTGCCCAAAATGGAGATGGAACCCATCACTCCCCGGGTGCTGGCATGATCAAGGATGATGGTGTGGATCCCCATTGCGTTGAGCTTGGTCGCGAGGGTTTTCTGCTCTTCTAACAGGACAACGCAATCGGGCTCGAGGCCAAGCACGGCTTCGTAGTCGAGGTCGACGTAGCCGCCGACGACGGTTTTTTGTTGGGCTTCCGGCGGATAATGACAGAATCGGGAAACCCCGACGAGTCGGTCGCTGAGGCCGAGCTGGTAGATGATCTCGACGATGCTCGGGGAGAGTCCGATGACACGGTGGTAATGGCCGGGCTGATCCTTGGTGGGCTCGGTGTCGGCGGGTGCGGGTTCGATCCACAGCCGCGCGAAATGGCAGCCGATGAAGCTGAGCGCGACGGCCACAGCCAGCAGTATGACTCGGGGTGATTTTCGGGTTGCTGGTGGGACGGCGGGCATGAGGGGTCAGTGGGTGGGGGAGGTGAGTTGACGCTGAAGCCACTCAGCCGTGTCCAGCAAGCTGGGGCCGTCCTGGATCATGTTTTCCCCGCACTTGACCGTGGAGACGATGATTCGGGTGGCGGGGTTCCAGTTGCGTTGCTGCACCAGTTGGGCGGGATCGATCGGGTGTTCGGGTTCGTGGAAAAAGAGATGCACGTCCGGTTCCATCATGCAAACAGTATCAAAGTCGGGCGTAAAATACCCCTGGGTGTGATTCTGGAAAATGAGGTCGCCCCCGGCAATCTCGACCAGATCATTGATGAAGGAGGCTCCGCCGGCGGCGCGCATATGCCGGCCGAGCCAGAGTTCGAGATAGATTTTCGGGCGGGTTGCCGGCGCGCGCCGGCGGAGCTGGTCGGCGCGTGTTTGCATGGCGGAGGCAAGCTCGCGGGCTTTTTTGAGTGCGTTCATCAAGGCTCCGAGGATGTGGATATTATCGAGGATGCCGTAAAAACTCTGGGGCAGGGGCAGGGCGTAGACAGGAAACCCCTCCCGGGCGAGCCTGGCGGCAAGCTTGAGTTGAACCCCTCCTGTGGTGAGGATGAGATCCGGTTCAAGGGCCTTGATCTGATCCACATCACAGTTCAGGTACTCGCCGCATACGGGTGCGCTGAGATCCGGGACGTATCGCTGGCAATAAGCGGAGACGCCCACAAGGGTGTCGATCATGCCCATCCTGTCGATCGCCTCGGTCGCGGACGACACCAGGCTGACAATACGCCGGGGTGTTTCAGTGAGCTCGAAATGGTAATCGAGTAACTCGTTATGGATTTTCCGGCTCATAGGTGGTGGGGTCGCTGCAACAGGTAAAACCACCCGATTCCGCAGCGGGGAACCGGGTGGTTTGATCATGAAAGGCCAATAGGGGGCACTAATCCAGCAGCGATTTGTCACCACTGGATCGTGCAGCCGGCAATAACGCCTCGGCCCCGGCCCGGGTAAACATCGCCCGACCCCCGGGCGAACTCGTAGTCCTCGTCACAGAGGTTCTCCACACGGCAATTAAGTGTCACGGTATCATTGACCCGGTAGTTGCAGGAAAGGTTGACCAGGGCGTAGGCATCAACTTCATTGCCAAAAAACGCACGATCATCCAGATAAGTGGCAGTCAGGGCCATGTCTAACTGGTCCGATATTTTGCCGTGGATACGCAGGCCCAATGAATGCTCTGGCATTTCGGCCAGGGCGCGGTCAAGCCAGGTGTAGGACAGACGGATGCCGAGGCGGTCTTGCAGGAAATTCGCCTCGGCCGACGCCTCGATGCCGTTGGTTTGGGTCACCCCGCCGGCATTGGTGTTGTAGCCAGGAGTCGGATAGGGCTGGGGGACGTAGGTGATGGCGTCTTCGATGCGATTTTCGAAGTAGCTCAGGCCGAATGTGTACTGGCCGTCGCACAACGACTGCTCGATGCCGAGGTCCCACCCGAGCGATGTTTCCGCGCCGAGGCCCGGGCTGGGTGCCTGCCCGCCAAAGCCGTCGAGATCGACACACGACGGTGGACGAAAGCCTTTGCCGATGCTTGCACGGATGGTGGTATCGGTTTGGCTTACGGTGTAAGCGCATGAGGCACGCCAGGTAACCTCATTGCCATAGTCGTCATAATCCTCCCAGCGCGCACCTCCGGTGATGTTGAAGTCCTCGGTCACATCCCAGATGTGGTTCAGATAGAAACCATACTGGTCACGTGTCCGCGCGTCACCGGTGATGCCGTAATAATCACTCTGATAGGAAAAGTCCGAGTTTTCATAAACAGCACCTATGACGGTTGTGTGGCAATCATTCCACTCCAGGGTATTGTCCCAGTAGAGCGCATATTTGGTGGCGTCGGTATCATAGGACGACGCCGGATTGAATCCGAATACGGGGCTTTCACTGTGGTATTCCTGGTCATACATCCCGAGCGTGAGCCTCGTATTCCAGAATGGGTTGGCCTCATACTCGGCAAAAACCGTGCCCAGTGTGTACTGGAGCTCGTCATCGAGCGGGCTGCTGTAGGGACCGCCGTAATGCGGGGCCTGGAATGTGGTGTCCGCACCACGCAGGGTGAGCCCAACATTCAGGCAGGGGTTGACGATGTAGTCCAGACGCAGGGCGTATGACAACATCTCAAACGCATTGTGCGGCAGGTCGTTGTCAGTACGCTCATGGCCAAGGTTCAGCGAGTAGGCAAAATCACCGGACTCACCCTGCATTGCGAGCAGCGTGTTCCACGTGTTGTATGAGCCGCCTTCGACGCGAAGCTTGCCACTGGAGTCACCCTTTCCCTTGGTTGAATAGATCCCCATGACACCGCCAATCGAGTCGCCGCCGTAAAGGGCCCCCTGGGGGCCGCGAAGCACCTCGATACGTGACAGTCCGTTCAAGTTAGACGAACCGAGAAAGCCACCGAATGTCATATTGGCATCGCTGATCCGCATGCCATCGACGACCAGATGGGTGTGATTGGTTTTGGTGCCGCGGAAGAAGAGCGAGGATGTGGATCCCCTCTGGCCACCGAGCGATTCGGAAATCACACCAGGGACAAACTTGAGGGCGTCGTCAAGGTTGCGCACGCCCTGTTGATCCAGGCTGTCGACCTCAAGGACAGTGACGGCACTTCCGGTTTTGGCCAACTCGGTTTTGACCCGGTTGGCGATAACCGTTGTGCCCGGGAGGACATCGGGGTTTTCCCCGGTCGCCGCGTGGGCCGGAGGCTGGCCAAGGGCTACGATGGCTGCGACGGAGGCGAGAGTCCCTGTAAGGTGCAGGGCCGACTTGGTGGCACTCCCATGGAGTGCGGTTATTCTATTTTGCATGGTTGTCGAGTGGTTTCCTGTTATCCGCAGGAATTTTCTCAACCTCTTGGGCTGGCGTTCTGGCTTCCCTTTTTCACTTGGCGTGATCAAGGCTTCACAGTGGCGTAACCGCTCCGGAATGGTCTCATTCTATAGAAAGACTTCACCGGATTCCCCATCAATTTCCTGCCCGTGCTACGGGCGTCCTGAGAGGCGTCACATGGTGGTGCGACGGGCCGGATACTTGGTCAAATCAGGCAGCGGTTCAACAAAAATCGGAGAGCAATATAGGCGCAAAATGCAGCCAAACATGCGTAGAACATTATCTGAATTTATGTTATTTTTACTCTATTAAGTAACCCAATCTATATTATGACTGCAAACGAAAGAAAAGAACTCCGTAAATCTCTGATGGGTCAACGTAATCATGTCCTCAAGGATGTCAATCGACATGGGGTCATGACGGGAGTCGGTGCCGGCGTTATCGCCGATGAAACCGAGCGGGCCGATAAGATTGCCGACAATGTCGTGGAGCACCAGTTAGGTTACTCAGAAAGCAAGCTTCTCGAAAAAATCGAATACGCACTGCTGCGTCTGGATGCCGGCACCTACGGCATATGCGACGACTGTCACAAGGAAATCAATATCGAGCGGCTGAAGGCAAAACCTTCCGTCTCACTCTGTATCCACTGCCAGAGTCGTAAAGAGCAGCAGCGCAGATAGCCCGTCTGGCTGTGGGTTGTCGGCCCGGACCTTCCGGACCGGAGTGGCTACGACGGCTGGGTTGAGCCGAGGATGACCTGGGGAGGAGTGTCGTCCCGGTCAGCCTCCTTGGTCTGCCCCTGAGCCTTGGCATGAGCCTCAACCAGCGATTGTTCGAGGGCCTTGGCGCCGGCTTCAGTCACTTGGGTGTTCCAGAGGTAGACTTTTTTGAGGCTGGCTTTTCCAAAGAGCGCCTCGATTCCGGCGTCGGTCACGGCCGTGCCATAGAGATTGAGAATCCGCAGGTGATCGAGCTTGGCAATGGTGGGCAGGGAGGCGTCCGTGATCGCGGTCTGGTTCAGCTTCAACACCTTGAGCCCGGTAAACCGATCAAGCATGGCGGCACCTTGATCGGTGAGGGCGGATGACCCGAGATCGAGATCTGCGATGTCGCCGGCAGCATCCTTGATGGTGCTCAGGTTGTCGTCCCGGAAGTTCTTGCGATAGCTCACGACGGAAAAGCTGAGCTCAGTACTGTCCTGGGAGACATACTTGAGCGAGCCGGGGAACCGACTGTTAACGGCGGTGATGGACGATGCCAAGCGGGCACGTTTCTGCTCGATCTCGGCGATTTTCCTTTGCGCGGCCTCACGTTTCGCCGCCTGGGCCTGTGCGATTTCTTCGGGTGTCTTGAGCGTGTCGATGGCCGAGGCGATGGCCGGTGTGACTTCGACTTCGCTCAGCAGCGCCGATTCGGGGGCGCCGATTTTTACCCACCATTCAAGGATCTGGATTTCTTCCTTGGTCAGCTGGGTTTTCCCCTCGGGAGGCATCCGCAGGTCGTCCTCGAGGGGCAGGTGGAGGTAGGCCGTCATGGCGCTCTTTTTCAGGTCGCCAGGGACCAGGGCGTCGGTTTCTTCGCCGCCGTCAAGCAGCGCCGCATAGCTGTCGACACGCAAACCGCTTTTCTGCTTCTTTTCGCCGTGGCAACTGGCGCACTTGGCTTCGAGGATCGGGTGAATGATGTTCTCGTAAACAACGGGATCGGCCAGTTCCGCGGCATCGGGCTGCGCGTCAGCTTTTTGTTTCCACGGCGCCTTGGCGAAGGGGTCGCCGTGGGAGATCTCGCCGCCGTGGTGCCCGGCACTGAACATGGTGGCGGTGGTGGCAATGAGACCGACCCAATAAATAGGCCCGGTCAGCTTGGTCATGAAACGGATGTCGTAAGCATACTTGATCAGAAATGTGGCAATCAGCAGGATCGTGAAAACCACGCCGTCGCGCTTGTGCTCCTCGATCAATTCACCCGAGTAGTCGCCCGTAAGGTAGAGGCAGTAGCCGAAAACGACGGCGAAAATACCCGTGCCCGACGCAAAGCCGAGCCCGAGCGTCGTGCTCGGCTTGTACTTCCCGAAGCTGAGCAGGCCACAGAATTCCATGCACAGGACCAGCATCAGGGCGCCGATCGGAAGATGCAGTAAAATGGGGTGGAACCCACCGAGGAAGCCAATCCATTGACCGATGGCGGTCGTGGCCTTCTCGCTGGCCATGCCCACCTCGCCTAGCCATGGCATGATGGCCACTCCGGCAATGGCGAGTAATCCGAGAACGAGTACAGGGCGGAAGAGCTTCTTTTTCATAGGGGCTGGGCGTTGCAAACCGGTTGAGGGCGCCTGTTCGGGTTCGGCAATAGTGACTTCAGGCATGACGCGTTAATCGGTTTTGAAATGGAGTCGGGGCAGGGGGCGGCTCGCCCTGCAATCGGATACCCTACCATGATTAATGAGGATTACTTTCAATCAAGCTTGAAAAGCCCTGATGTTTCATCCCCCCGGCGATGCTGATCGTCATAGTGCAATGTTCGTTTTTGCACAGCATTTTGTCGCCAAACCCATCCCGCCCATGCGTTCAGGCAAGCGGAATAAGCCTAGGGAATGAAAATTAGCCTAGGCTAATTTTTGGTGTTGACGCTCGCCTCGACCGGGTTTAGGTAGCGGGCATGGCAAAGAAGATCGTAATCGTACTAGTGGTGCTGGGTGCCCTCGCAGGGGGACTCGCGTGGATGTTGAAGCATGAAAAGAATGGCGTGATCAACGGATCCGCGGATGAGTCGCTGCTGCAAGTCGTTACGACGACGACGATGGTGACCGATATGGTGAGCCAAATCGGGCACGGGCGGGTGTCGGTGAAGGGGATGATGGGGCCGCAAGTCGACCCGCACAGTTACCAGGTGACCTTCAGCGATACGGCGGCACTGCAAAAAGCCGACCTGGTTTTCTACAGCGGCTTCCACCTCGAGGGCAAAATGCAGGATGTCCTGGAAAAAAGGAGCCGTAAAAAAGGCGGGGTTTACGCACTGACCGACGGAATTCCCAAGGGACAGCAGTTGAAGCCGCAGGCCCAGTTCGAGGGGTATCACGATCCACACGCATGGGGCGACCCCGCACTGTGGGCACACTGTGTTGCCGTGGTTGTCACAGCACTGTCCGAGGCGGATCCCGATGGGGCCGAGACATACCAGAAGCGTGGCAACAAGTACACCGCCGAGCTGGAGGCCCTCCACCAGTGGGCAAAAGGCCGCGTCTCGGAAATCCCCGAGGACCAACGGGTGCTGGTGACCAGTCACGATGCCTTTTTCTACTTTGGCAAGGCATTCGGCTTCGAGGTGCGCGGCCTGCAAGGGGTTTCCACCAACTCCGAGTCCAGCCTGAAGGACCGCGCCGAGCTGGTGCAGTTTATCAAGGACCGGAAACTGAAGATGATTTTCCCCGAGTCGAGTGTGAACAAAAAAGGCATCGAGGCCGTTGCCGAGGAGGCGGGGGTGCGGGTCAGCGGCAACGAACTGTTCTCCGATGCCATGGGCGAGCCCGGTGACACCGTGACTCTCCACGGCGAGACATACGACAAGGGGACCTACATCGGCATGATCAAACATAACGTCAACACCATCGTCGATGGCCTGAAGTAACGCGGCTAAAGGCAAAAAAAACAAATATTTATAAACAGAATGAAACACACAGTTGCAATGAAACACACAGCACGAGCGACAACCCTTGCCATGATGACCCCCCTTTGCCTCTTCGCAGGTGAAATGTCGGTTGGTGAATCCCAGGGATCGCTGATGCGTGATCTCGAAGCCGACCGGCCCGATGCCACCGAAAGCCCGCGCACCGTGGACGCGGGATATTTCCAAGTGGAATCCAGCCTGCTCGGGTATGCCCGCGATCACAGTGGCGGAGAAAAATTCGACGCCTGGACCTGGGGCGAAACCAATATCAAGTATGGTTTGAACGACTCCATGGACCTCCAGCTGGTGCTGGCTCCCTACGTGCGCGAGGTGACCCGCACGGGTGGTATTCGCCAGCAGTCCGAGGGGTTCGGCGACCTCACCCTGCGCCTCAAGTGGAACCTCTGGGGTAATGACGAGGGCAAGACGGCATTCGCCGTTTTTCCCTACGTGAAAATCCCGAGCGGGACGGCCGTAAGCAACGGGCATTGGGAAGGCGGCGTCATTTTCCCATGGGCGATGCAACTTTGCGAGGGTGTCGGGCTCGGGCTGCAGGCGGAGTTCGGCTACGTCTGGGATGAGGGCGGTTACGAAGTCGATTTCTCACACACAGCCGTTTTGGGCTTCGATGTCACCGACCAGCTGGGTCTCTACGTCGAGTATCTCGGCATAGCCGGTGGCCACCCGTACGAGGCCTACGCCAGCGGTGGTGTGACCTGGGCATTCACAAAAACTTTCCAATGGGACGCCGGTGTGGTTATAGGTCTTAACGACGCTGCCGAGGACCTCAATACCTTTACCGGCTTCACCGTGAAATTCTAACATCAATACCAGCCATGGCCACTCCCGCTCTCGAGACGCATGATTTGACGGTGACTTACCACAAGCGTCCGGTCCTCTACGGTGTCGATGTCACCGTGCCTGAGGGAAGCCTGGTCGGTATCATCGGCCCGAACGGTGCCGGCAAATCCACCCTGATCAAATCAATCATGGGCGTGGTGCCCTCGTCCGGTGGTTGGGTGAAGGTTTTTGGGAAGTCGCTCAAGGAAAACCTCCATCGGGTCGGCTATGTGCCCCAGCGCGAGAGCGTCGATTGGGACTTTCCCGTCACCGTGATGGATGTCGCCATGATGGGGACATACGGCCGGTTGGGCTTGTTCCGCCGCCCCGGCAAGGAGGAGAAACGGCGTGCCAGCGAGGCCTTGGAAAAGGTCGGGATGCTGCCCTATTCAAACCGGCAGATCGGCAACCTCAGCGGCGGCCAACAGCAGCGTGTGTTCCTCGCCCGCGCACTGGCCCAGGACAGTGATCTCTACCTCATGGACGAACCCTTTGCCGGCGTCGATGCGGCCACGGAGGCGGCCATCATTTCCCTGCTCAAGGAAATGCGTGAATGCGGGAAGACCGTACTCGTCGTGCACCATGACCTGCAGTCCGCAAGTGAGTACTTCGACCGGCTCCTGCTGCTCAACATGCGCCTGGTGGCCTTTGGCAAAGTGGAGGATGTGTTTACCCCGGAACTCCTCCAGAAAACCTACGGAGGCCGGTTGACCCTGCTCAGCGAGGTCGCCGACCGAGCTGCGAAGTTGTAGAGGGGCCGGTCATTACCTGATTCTGTAATGCGATGAAAAAATGATTGAGTTCGCTTCCATGCTCGACGTTCTGATCCCCTCGTCCGGGGCCGGGAAGGCCATGCTTGCGGCGATCCTGCTGGGTGCCGGCTGCGGTTTGTTAGGTTGCTTTGTCGTGCTGCGCCGTGTGGCCCTGATGGGGGACGCCATTTCACATGCCGTGCTGCCCGGAGTGGTGGCCGGATTGATCTACAGCCCGGACCGCAGTCCCGTTTTTATCTTCCTCTGCGCCGCCGCCGCAGGACTCGTCGGGGCCGGACTGGTCAGGGCGCTGATGGCCACAACACGCCTGAAGTCCGATGCCGCCCTCGGCATCATCCTAGCCTCATTTTTCGCCCTTGGCATCGTTTGGCAATCGCGCAATCAACAGGAAACCGTAGGTGTGATGGACTTTCTCTTCGGCAATGTAGGATCGATCGACTCCAGCGACCTGCGGATGATGATGCTGACCACCAGCTTGTTGTGCGTGATGGTCTTCTTTCTTAAACGAGCCCTGCTGGTGGTTAGTTTCGATGAGGGGTTTGCCCGGGGACTGGGTTATCCCGTAAAAATACTCAATGGGGTGTTTTATTTCATGCTTACCTTTTCCGTCGTGGTAGCGCTCCAAGCGGTCGGCGTGGTTTTGGTCTCCGCGATATTGATCACACCCGCCGCCGCCGCATACCTGCTCACGGACAGGTTCGAGAAAATGCTGCTGCTCTCGATGGGCTTTGGGATCTTTGCCGGTATTGTGGGCGGCGTGATTTCCGCCGGGATAAGTCAAATACCTACCGGACCCGTCATCACTTTGGCGGCATCAGCGATCTTCGGCCTCGTTTATTTTATCGCTCCGCGGCACGGGGTGCTGGCTAAACTCCTGCGGACCAGTAAACGCCGCCGGATTGTCATGCGGGAAAATACCCTGAAGGCGATCTACCAAATCCAAGAGGCCGAGGGCTTTGCTTATGAGGATGTCAGCGTGATCATGCTGGCCCAAAAAAGAAGACAAACCGAGGAGGCCGTCCGCAAGCGCTGTGCCTCACTCTTGAAACACGGATTGGTCGAGTTTTCAGAGGACGGGATTTCACTGCACCTCACCAGCCCAGGCTGGAAACGCGCCATGGAATTGGTGCGGAATCACCGCTTGTGGGAACTCTACCTGACCAATGAGGCGGATTACGCAGAGGATCACGTGCATGATGATGCGGAAAAAATCGAACACATCCTCGGGCCCAATATGGTGAGGCAGCTGGAACAGGAACTCGACTTCCCCGAACTCGACCCGCACGGGAAACCCATTCCTCAACCGCAGCCGGCCATGCAGGGGTTTGAACAGTTTTCAACACCATGACGGACTACCTGACACTACCCTGGGATGTTCTCGGCATCGGCGCTTTCTGGCTGATACTGATGGCCTTCCTTGTGGCCTTACCCTGCTCACAGGTCGGCTCTTTCCTGATCCTGAGACGGATGGCTCTCACTGGAGATGCCATCAGTCACAGCGTTTTCCCAGGCGTGGTCGTCGCCTTTTATTTTACCGGCGACCTCGCCTCCCCCTGGCTCATCGTGGGCGCAGGTCTGGCGGGCCTGCTCTCAACGGTTCTCATCGAACTCATCCACAAGCGCACCCGGGTCAAACAAGATGCCGCCATCGGCATTTCCTTTACCTCCCTCTTTGCCCTCGGCGTCGTGCTTCTGGAAACGATGCTGGGGAAAAATGTCGATCTCGACCTCGAATGCGTGCTGCACGGGCGCTTGGGCCTTCTGCTGGAGGATGAGACCCTGCCGCTGTTGGGCCAAATGGTGCCCCAGCCGATTATCGTGATGACCGGCGTATCACTGGTGACCATCGTTCTCATGGCACTTTTTTACCGCGTGCTGCTACTGAGCTCCTTCGACACCGGGCTGGCGGCTTCATACGGCTACCGCCCCGCGCTGATCCACTACGGTATGATGTTTGCCGTGTCCTTTATCGTGGTCGCCGCATTCCAGGCGGTAGGCGCGATCCTGGTCATTGCCTTGCTCATCCTCCCTGGCGCAGCAGCCTACCTGTGCAGTCACCGACTGAAGACGATGCTGGCTCTCGCCGCCCTCCACTGCCTGCTTTCCGCCGTCGGGGGACTCTATATCCATGTCTGGTTCGATACCAATATGGCCGCATCCGTGGTGGTCTGTGGTGCTGTCCTGCTGCTCCTGGCATGGTTACTGGGGCCCGTCGACGGTCTGCTCTGGAAATGGGGTAAAGACGAACCGGAGCAGCCTGACAACGAGGCCGACGGCAAGATGGTCACACATTCGGCTTGCTCCAACTAGCGGCTGGGGGTAGTTGATGGGCGTCCGTCCACAGCATCAGACGGATATCACATTATGGCTATCCAACGCGCGCTCCTCTCTGTTTCCGATAAATCCGGTTTGATCGACTTTGCCAAGGGTCTCAACAAACACGGCGTCGAACTCCTCTCCACCGGCGGTACTGCCAAGGCTCTCCGCGAGGCGGGCCTGCCTGTAATCGATGTATCCGACTTCACCAAGGCCCCCGAGCTCTTCGAGGGACGGGTAAAAACACTGCACCCCATGGTCCATGGGGGCCTTCTTTATAAACGCGATGATGCAGATCATCTGAAACAGGCCAAGGACAATGGTATTCCCCCCATCGATCTCGTGGTGGTCAACCTCTATCCCTTCGAGGAAACCATCGCCAAGGACGGCGTCACCCTTGAGGAGGCCATCGAAAATATCGATATCGGCGGCCCGTCGATGCTTCGGAGCGCTGCAAAAAACTTTAAGAGCGTCACCGTAGTCACCGATCCCTCGGATTACGATCGCGTCCTTGCCGAAATGACCGAGCACCAAGGCGATACTTCCTTCAAATTCCGCGAAGAACTTGCCGTCAGAGTGTTTCTCCGCACCTCCACTTACGATGCAGCCATCACCAACTACCTCTCCCAGGCCGGCGAGGGAACCCGCTCCCAGTTTGCCATCAACCTGCCACTCGACCGCGAACTGCGCTACGGTGACAACCCGCATCAGCCGACCACACTCTACGGAAACTTCAGTGACGTTTTCACCCAACTGCAAGGCAAGGAACTCAGTTATACCAATATCCTCGACATCGAAGCCGCCTCCGACCTCATCACCGACTTCGTGCGCCCGACCGTTGGCATCCTCAAACACACCAACCCCTGTGGTCTCGGACAGGACGATGAAGACCTTCGCAAAGCCTGGCAGTTGGCTTACGAAACCGACACCCAGGCTCCCTTCGGCGGAGTCATCGTTGTCAACCGCCCGCTCACCGAGGCTCTGGCCCGCATCATTTCCTCCATCTTCACCGATGTCATCATCGCCCCCGACTTCGAGCCGGAAGCACGTGCCATTCTGCAGAAAAAGAAAAACCTGCGTCTGATCAAGCTCAATCCCGAGGCGTGGGAGTCCGTGAGAAAAGACCCCGTGATCCGCTCCGCACCCGGCGGTCTCATGGTCATGGCCCGTGATCACACCACACTTGGACTCGATAACCTCGAAGAAAAAGTCGTCACCAAACGCCCGCCTACTGAAGACGAAATGCGCGCAATGCGTTTCGGTTGGCGCGTGGTGAAACACGTCAAATCCAACGCCATTGTCTACTCGGGCATCGACCGAACCCTCGGTATCGGTGCCGGCCAAATGAGCCGGGTGGATTCTTCCCGCATCGCCGTCTGGAAGGCCAATGAGGCAGGACTCTCACTCAAAGGCAGCATCATGGCATCCGACGCCATGCTGCCCTTCGCCGACGGCCTGCAGGCCGCCGTCGAAGCCGGTGCCACCGCCTGTATTCAGCCTGGAGGATCCATCCGTGACGAGGAGGTCATCGCCGCCGCCGATGAGGCAGGCATCGCGATGATCTTTACCGGTCACCGTCACTTCAGACATTGAAACCGCAGTGTGCCAGTTGATTTGTAGAACTCTTTCTTGCCATCATACGGAGGCACGGTGGATGACGAGACATGGCTAGGAAGAAGCAAGTGATCGGAAGAGATGGCCAGGTGAAAACAGTGGTCAAGAAAAAGTCATCCCGCGAACACCGAGTCGAACAGCACATGCATGGACGTAGCGATCACATCCGAATGGAAAATGATGGGCTAAAATACGCCATCTACGCTTTCGTAATCATACTGGCTCTGGGTTTCCTCCTCCTGTTCCTCTGGTTGATCCTAAGTTAGGCCCTTGCGCCCGGCCTGAACCCCGCACGAGAAGTCGATTCGATCATGCCAATGTAGCCATAACAAGACTGATTACTAAATGCCAGGCATTTAGTATTGACTCATGCTGGGTGAGTGTGATGATGCTTCCATGAAAACGCTTGGAAACAAGAAGGATAGGGAGTTGACGGATCTCGAGAAGGCTGGATGTAAGACTGGTCATATGGCGGGATCGTCGGGGCGGATTTATCGGTCATGGTCAGGTGGAAGGTGTCGGGTGCTGGGGGGGGAGCAGGATGATTATTGCTATCATGTGATGAGTCGGACGTGTGGCGGGGAGTCCTTGTTCGGGGAGGAGGAGAAGGAGGCTTTCCGGATCATTATGAGGCGGATGGCGCGGTTTTGCGGGATGAAGGTGTTGACGTATTGCGTAATGGATAATCATTTCCATGTCCTGACCCGGGTGCCTTGCCGTGAGGCGTTCCTGCGGCGGTTCGAGGACCGTGAGGGGGAGGCTTCGGGGGCGGGTGAGGAGCGGTTGCTGGGTCATTTGTCAGTTCTGTATAGCAAGGCGTATGTGGGGCGGGTGAGGAAGGAAATCGCGTGGATGCGCGAGCAGGGCATGGACGGGGATGTGGAGGAGTTCCTGGGAAAATATAAAAAACGTTTCTGTGACCTGAGCCTTTTTGTGAAGGAGGTGAAGGAACGTTTCAGTCGCTGGTATAACAAGAAGCACGGTCGGCGTGGGACGCTGTGGATGGACCGCTTCAAGAGTGTGCTGGTGCAGGACGGGGAGGCGTTGCGGACGATGGCGGCTTATATCGACTTGAATCCCGTCAGGGCTGGGATTGTGGAGGATCCGATGGATTACCGTTGGTGCGGCTATGGCGAGGCAGTGGGGGGCAGCAGGCGTGCGCGGCGCGGGTTGTGCTGGGTGATGGGGAAGCCGTTGGACAGTTGGCCGGAGAACGGGTCTTGGTACCGCTGTTGGTTAATGGGCGACGGCGTGGAAGTGGAGGAAAACAAGGCGTATCAGGTGAAGACACGCAGGGGGATTCCGGTGGAGAAGGTGGAGGCGGAACTTGCCCGGGGTGGGGAGTTGGCGCTTCATGTGAGGCTGCGCAAGCGGGCGGATTACCTGACAGCCGCTTATGTGCTGGGGAATCTGGATTTCGTCGAGGGGCACTACCGAAGGTGCCGGGACAAGTTCGGGCCGCAGCGGGGGCCGGGGACCAAACCTTTGAAGTGGCATGCAAAGGGTGACGCCGGTGGGAGTGGGGCGAGGCTCTACTCTTTGCGGGGAAGAGGCGGGGCGAACCCGGGGCCGGAGGGGTGAGGCCCTTACATTTCAGCGGAGTCGGCCCGTGAACCCCACGAGTAGAGTCGTCATTGCGGGGCGGGTCATCGCCGCATCAGACGGTTTTGGAGAACTTTGCCTTACCTGAGCTGAGGTGTTCGTCAAAGGCCATGGCGATGTTGCGGATGAAGAGTCGGCCTTGGTTCGTCACTTGGAGGGAATCGGTGTTGAGTTCCAGGAGGCCATCATCCTCCATGGGTTTCAGGGATGCGATCGAGTCGGCGAAGTGAGATTTGATGTCGATGCCGTGTTGGGCGGACTTGGTGGCGTAGTCGAGTTCGAGCTGGCACATGATTGACATGATCAGGTCGCGGCGGAGCACGTCTTCATCGGTCAGCAGGATTCCCCGGTCGATGGGGTAGTTGCCGGCTGTGATGGCCTGGCCGTAGTCGGTGATGTCCTTGAAGTTTTGTCGGTATGACCTGCTGGTTTGGGAAATGGAGGACATGCCGAAGGCGCAGATTTCGACGCCGCCGTGGGTGGAGTATCCTTGGAAGTTGCGTTGCAGGGTTTTGTTCTTCTGGGCGACGGCCAGTTCATCGTCATGGCGGGCGAAATGGTCCATGCCGACATAGTGGTAGCCGTTGTCGGTGAGGATGGTGATGATTTTTTCCAGCATCTTGAGCTTTTCCTCGGGGCCGGGCAGATTTTTTTCCTCGAGGATTTTTTGGGCGGGCATAATCCATGGCACGTGGGCGTAGGAAAAGACGGCGAGGCGGTCGGGTGCGTAGTCGAGGATGTGGTGCAGGGTTTTTTCGAATGATTCGGAGGTCTGTTTGGGCAGTCCGTAGATCAGGTCGAGGTTGCAGGATTCGATACCGGCATCGCGCAGCCATTTCAGGGCGTTGCGGTTGCACTCGTCGGACTGGATGCGGTGGACGGCCTCCTGGACCTCGATTTTGACGTCCTGCACGCCCATGGAAGCGCGGTTGATACCCATATTGCGGAACGAGGCGATATGTTGTTCGGTAAGGGTGCGCGGGTCGAGTTCGGTCGAGAGTTCGGCGTCGGGGTGGAATTCGAAGTGGTTGTGGATGAATGCGGAGAACCGGTCGATTTGTGCGGGGGTGAGGTAGTTGGGTGTGCCGCCGCCGAAGTGGAGTTGTTTGACTTTGCGTCCGGGTTTGATGCGTGGCAGGAACAGCTCGATTTCCTTCTCCATGAGGTCGAGGTAGTGGTCAGCCTTGTCCTGTTGGGTGGTGATGATTTTGGTGCAGCCGCAGAACCAGCAGAGGGACCGGCAGAAGGGGATGTGGAAGTAGAGTGAGAGGTCGCTGTCCTCGGACTCGGTCTGGGATGCGAGAATGGCATGATCCGTATCCTCGCTGAAGTGAGGTGCAGTGGGGTAGGAGGTATAGCGCGGGCCTGGCTGGTTGTACTTCCGGATGAGGTTGAGGTCGGGGATGAGCATGATGTTTTAAGTTGTAAGTTCTAAATACCAAGGGTGGGCGCTTGGCGTTTAGAAGTTTGCAATCGTCTCGCAGAGGATTTGCATGTTTTCGGGTTTGGCGGAGGGAAGGATGCCATGGCCGAGGTTGAGAATATGGCCGTGGCGGCCTTGCATGGCATCGAGCAGGCGGGTGGTCTCAGTGCGAACGACATCGGCGCTGGAACTGAGGATGAGGGGGTCGAGGTTGCCTTGGACAGCGACGTGATCCGGGAGGGTGTCATAGTAGCTCGGGAGGTCGATGGTCCAGTCGATACTGAGCACGCTGGCGCCGGTGTTGACGAGCGCGTCGCGTTGATGGGCCATGCCTTTGGCGAAGATGATGACGGGGAAGTCGGCTGGCAGGGAGTCGATGATTTGTTGGATCCACTTCAACGACATGTCGTGGTAGTGGGCGGACGGGCAGAAGGCGCCTGCGGAGTCGAAGATTTGGAGGGCATCGACGCCGGCGTCGATTTTCATCTTAAAGAGGTCGATCACGGCGGAAGTGATTTTCCGCATGAGTTTTTCGAAGGTGGCGGGTTCGGAGTAGTAGAGTGACTTGAGTGCGGCAAGGTCTTTGAGTGAACCGCCTTCGGTCATGTAGGCGGCGAGAGTCCAAGGGGAGCCGCCAAATCCGAGCAGGGCTTTTTCGTCGCCAATTTCGTTGCGTGTCATCCGCAGAGCGGCGGGCAGGTAGGCAAGTTTTTCCTCGATATGGGATGTGTCGAGGGCGTCGATTTTGTCCACGGAATCGAGCAGGTAATCCATGGCGATGCCGCCACCGTCTTTGAAGTGATAAGGTTGCCCGAGGGCCTCGGGGATGATGAGGATATCGGAGAAGATAATGGCGGCGTCGAGAGGGAAGCGTTGGAGTGGTTGGAGGGTGACCTCGGTGGCAAGTTCGGGCGACTTGACCATTTCGGTGAAGCTGTATTTTTCCTTGAGGGCGCGGTATTCGGGGAGGTATCGGCCGGCTTGGCGCATGACCCAGACCGGAGTGCGGTCGGTGGGTTGTCGGCGGACGGAGGCGAGGAAGCGTTGTTTGGATGTCATGGTGAACGGGTATTGGGAAATAGGGAGTTTGCGCCACTGGGGTGGCGGGAAGGGGAGGGAATCTTTTTCTATGCTTTTGACCGGATTGCGTCTCGCAGGAAGATGATGGTGGAAGGGATGACGGTGAGCAAGAAGATTGAGCCGCAGGCGATGGTGAGGTTGCGCGCGGCGCCCTCGGTGAATCCGTAATTATGGAGGCCGACGCCGAGCAGGTTGACGCCGAACCAGGCGAGGAGGACGGTGATGCTGGTGAGGGAGAGCATGGTGGCGATCCCTAGTTCCTTGAGTTGTTTCCCCCACTTTCCATGGAGGACGATGAGGAGCCAGAGGCAGATCAGCAGGGCGCCGTTTTCCTTGGGGTCCCAGCCCCAGAAGCGGCCCCATGATTGGTCGCCCCAGATGCCTCCGAGGATGGTTCCGACGATGCAGAACAGGAGGGCTAACAGGGTTACGCCGATGAAGTTTTTCGAGATGCTTTGGAGGAGGTTTTTATTGTTGGGCTTGAACAACCGCACATAGAGGTAGCTCATTGCGATGAGCCCTGCGATGGAGGCTGCGCCGTAACCGATGGTGATGGTGACGACGTGAGTGGAGAGCCAGAAGTTAGAGTCCAGGACGGCGACGAGGCGTCCCATGGTGTCGCCCTCTGCGGCGTATTTGAAGCCGACGAAGTGAAGGATGGCTCCTGGGATGACGGAGATGATCAGTCCCAGGCCGTCGCGTCGGCGGAACTCGATGATGAGTCCGAGTAAGACACAGGTGAAGCCGACAAAGATGACGGACTCGTAGATGTTGGTGACAGGCGCGGGTCTGCCGCGGATGTACATGCGGAGGATGATGCCGGCGGTGTGCAGGAGCAAGCCGATGAGGATGACGCTCCAGCTTGCCCAGCGGAGTTGTTTGCCAGCAAAGAGCCAACTCAGGCAGAGCAGGAGAAAGCCAAGGAGGTAAAAGGCGACGCTGTTGGTGAAAGCGTCCAGGCGGTTGTAGGAGAGCTCGGCTTTGGCGAGTGCGTTTACTTTGTCCGATGAAACCGACTGGAGGGTGGTGATGTGTTTTGTGGCTGTGCTACTATCGTTGCGGATGAGGGCCGTAATGGCGGCTTCGAGTTCGGTCATCGCCTTGATTTCGTGCTCGGTGGCATTGTGTTGGCTGTCGAGGACCTGCCAAGGGGTTAGCCAGGTTTTGAGGATGGGGTCATCTGCGGGGGGGATGATTGTCAGGGATGCGAAGCGGCTTTCGCGTTGCTGCATATTCCGGAGTTGGGTTCCGAGTTGTAAAACGGCCTGGTGATAGGGGTTTGCGCCGTCATAGTGGGCATGCAGTTTATCGACGAGGGGCCTGAATGTGTCCCAGCGCTGGTGGAGTTGGAAAAAGCTGAACGGTTTGCCATGGGGGAGGTTGAGTTCTTGGGCGAGCTGTGCGTTATCGATGACAATTTCAGGGGTCAGGCAGGTGAATGATCTGCTGATGGAAAAATAGCCATGCACGGTGCTGTAGAGTTTGAGTAGCTGTGATTCGATGAGGGTGCGCTCGTCTTTGTCGCGTGCGCTGACGGCTTGCACGCGTGCGCGTTGGTCGTCGATGACCTTGCGCAGTTCGTTGAAACTATAGACATGTTTGCCATCGGCCCGTTTGGGGAGGCCGAGGTCGGCGAGCAGGTCCTCATTGCGGATTCGAAAGCATTTGACCTCGTAGGCGGCGTCCGGGTCGAGCAGGAGTTGGGCTAACCAGTCTGCTGCGCTGACCTTTCCGAGCTTTGATTGATGATAACATGCGAGCAGGTTGAATCTGGCGAAGGAATCGAGAGGTTTGGTCCTGCCTTCATTTTGCACGGCCAGTGGGGCGAGGATTTCCCCCGCGTCTGGTGACAGGTTGCGCGTCTCGGGTTGGGGGTCACGGGGTTCGGGTTGGGTTTGCGCGCTGACGAGGCACGGGATGAGCAAGCCGAGGATGATGAGGATGCGGGGCATGGGATTGTTGTTGTTGTGGGTGCCGACCGAAGAGATATAAATCCGCTAGCTGGTTTTATTTTTAGCTTTTGCGAGGAGTCGGGGGACCTGCATGAAGACGTGGATGAGCAGACCCAGGGTGATCACGACGATGGCGATGTAGGGCATTAGTCGGCCTTTGTTGTGGACTACCTGGAAGACGCTGGTTTCAATTCCTGACGGGTTGGACTGGTCGAAGGATGATTGGTAGAGGGTATAGCCGCCGCGTCTGAGCGGATGGTTCATGTAGATTTTGATATCCTCGCTGGATTGCCCTTCGGTGACGGTGACCTTCGAGCTGAAGGACCTCGCCATCATGGTTCCCGCATGATCGAGTTTTTCAAAGTCCTTCAAGTGGATGCTGAACGGGAGTTGGTAGTGGCGGTTGCGCAGGGTGACATCGTAGCTCTTGCTGTCGTTTCCTGTGATGGTGGTGGTGCCCCATTGTGGATGATTGAGGAAGAGATAGTAGCCGTTTTCTGATTCGGTGGCGTTTGAGATTTCCAGTTCGAGGCCTGCGAGGTTTCGGTCGTCATTATCGGGTGGTAGCTCCTCGAGTTGGATTTGGCTGGCGTGTCCCTTGTGCTGTGGTGTTATTGCGGCTGCGGGGCGGGTGACTACTTTGCAATTTTTGTAGAAGTGGACGACTCTGAACTTGAGTGGCATTTTGCCATCATCGGAGAATGTTTGGTCACGAGTGAAAAACCCGTCGGAGAAGGTGGTGACATCATCGTGATCGGCGTGGGAGCGGTCGGTGACGGCCAGTTCCAGCTTGTGGAAGTCCTGGAAGGTTGACGCTTCTTTTCCCTCTTCGATGGCGATGTTGCCTTCGGTAGTGGTGTAGGCGGTGATGACACCTCCGGACATGAGGAGGAGCACGCCGATGTGAGTGATGTTGGTGCCGATCCATTTGATTTTCCACTTGGTCGCGACAATCAGTTTGGCGATCAGGCAGATCAGGATGACGGTCATGGTGAGGCGGCCTGAGGGTAGCCACAGCGGCATATCCATGGGTTGGATCAGCCAGGCGGAAAAGTACTTTTCGAGGCTGGTCTGGAGGCCGAAATATTTTTGTGAGATGGTTCCCACGGTGACAAGTACCACGAGCCACAGTGTGGCGTAGTAGAAGACGGCGGCGGATGCGAGTGGCCGTAGGATGGAGGTGATTAGCTTCATTGCTTGAGAGATTGCGTGAATTGGCGGAATGGGGAGGCAATGGATTTCAAGGTGTCGGCTGGGCCCGTGACTTTGATGAAGACGGAGGTGCCGGACGGGCGGGGGATGATGGCGGCGAGCATGGCCTTTGCGGGTGAGGACGGGTTGGTGAGGGCGGCGATATAGCCTTGGCCTATTGCGGTGTCGACTTTCTCCAGGTTGGCGAGGACGTCCTTCTCGGGCAGTTGGGGCAGGCCGATCTGGCCACGCCAGCGGTTGACATTGCCTGCGAGGTCGCCGCCGAACTCAGTGATTGATGCGTTGAGTGTGCCTGAGGAGGTAGGGATCACGATGGTGGCCAGCCGCATGCCACTGGCGGGTTGGGCGGACCATCCTTCGGGCAA
Organism: Oceaniferula sp.; assembly: GCA_041548785.1. GTDB lineage: Bacteria > Verrucomicrobiota > Verrucomicrobiia > Verrucomicrobiales > Akkermansiaceae > Oceaniferula. The sequence goes on along the minus strand of JBFERY010000008.1, from coordinate 14,200 downwards.
TGTCCATGTGTAGGGGTTGTTTTGTTGGGGTTGGGTGTTGGTATCCGGAGTTTGCTGGGTAGCTGGCGGGGCGGATTTTTTGACTTGGAAGTGCTGGATTTCACCTTTTTCCTTACAGGCACAGAAGGAGAGAATGGTGGCACAGGAGGCAAGAGCGGTGAGTGGTCTCATGGGTGGTTACGGAGTGTGGGGCTGCCGGTTTCTCTAGGGTTGGGCGGATGGTTGGGCGGATTGGCTGGCCCATTCTTTGATCAGGGCCTCGGCCTCCTGTTTTCCCTGCGGGTCTTGGGTTGACTGAAGATAGGTTTTGAGGTGAGAGATGGCTTTGTCGTTTTGGCCGAGGGCTTTGTAGCACTGTGCGATGGTGGTGTGGAGGTCGGTGAAGGCGGGATCTTTTTGCAGCATGAGCAGGCAGTCGTCGAGGGCGGCCTGGTGTTTTTTGTGGCGGAAGTTGGTGATGGCGCGGTATGCCAGAGCCTTGATGAGCTCCGGGTTGATTTCCAAGGCTTTGGTGAAGTTTACAATGGCCTGGTCCGGGTTGTTGCTCCCCAGGTAGAGGGTGCCGCGCTGAAGGATATAGTCGGTATTTTCGGGGTCCAGCTTGATGGCCTGATCGTAGTCGGCGATGGCTTTGGCGTAGTCGTTGTTGGCGGTGTGGGCGTTGGCGCGATCGACGTATGGTTGAGCCTCGTTCGGCGATTTTTCAATGGCTTCGGTGTAGAGTGCGAGAGCCTGGGCGACATCGGGGTGTCCGGCTGGTCGTTCGCCTGGATTACCGGTATCGGGTTGCTGTCGATCGACCGCAGCGGCTTCGACCGGTACGGGTTTCTCCGGGGGGGCGATACCTTTGATCAGTTTGGAAAGGTCCAGGACGAGCAGGACGGCGCCTAGAAAGATAAGGGAATAGAGTGCGAGCCTCATGGGGAGATGTTGAAAGCGGATTTGGGATGGGTTGTCAATGGCAGAAAGGAGTGGCGCTTTTGCTAAAGTTCCTCTGGAGAGGGGCCCCGTGGGACGACGGGGGCGAGGGGGCATGTTGCGGTGATTGTTTCTTGGGGTGGGGCGATCAAATCAGGAGTTCGGCGACGGCGTCGACGAGCATTGGGCCGTCGTTGATGAGAAGGAGGTGGCCGTCCTGATGTTTTGCGAGATTGTTTTCGAGGAGTTGATTGACGGCGCCGTCGGGCGAGTTGCTGAGGTAATGATCGGGGAGGCCGCTGGTGGTTCGGAGCAGCAGGGCGATGCGTTCGATACGGAAAGCGTCGGCGTCGATGGTTTCTGCTTCGCTCATGGCGTGGCCGACGGTATTGATGGCGTGGATGTAGCCTGCGGTGTCAGGGATGTTTTTCCAGCGTTTTCCGTTGATGGTGGAGACGGCGGAGGGGCCGAAGCTGAGGTAGTCGTGGCCGTGCCAGTAGTCGAGGTTGTGCTGTGATTCCTTGCCCGGCTGTGCGTAGTTCGAAGTCTCGTAATGGTGGAATCCTGCGTTTGTGAGCGAGTGGTGGGCGAGGGAGAACATTTCGGCGTTATCAGTCTCGTTATCGGAGTAGTGCCCTTTTTGGAGGCTGTGGAAAAACGGGGTATCCTCCTCGTAGGTAAGATTGTAGGCGGAAATGTGGTCGGGTTTGAGTTGGATGGCGGTGTCGAGGCTATGTTGCCAGTCGGATATCTCCTGACCCGGGATGGAGAACATGAGATCAATGTTGATCTCCTCCATGTCGGAAGCACGCAGGGTGTGGACGGCTTCGGCGGCCTGGTCGGGATTGTGTTCGCGGCCGAGGGTTTTGAGCAGATGCGGCGAGAACGACTGGATACCGAGCGATGTCCGGTTGACTCCGAGTTCTTTGAAGAGTGCGGCCTTGGCGTGGCCGAAGGTCGCGGGGTTGGCCTCTAGGGTGATGTGGGTGTTTTCGAGTGGAAGGGTATCATGCAAGCCATCGAAGAGGGTGGTGAGGTGGCTCGGCGAGAGCATGGAGGGTGTGCCTCCGCCGAGGTAGAGGGTGGTGATGGGGGTGTCAGGTTGGATGTCCGCGGTACGCGCTTCCTTGATGATCGCCTGGATGAATGCCGGTATGTTGGTTTCGCCTGGGGTGTGTTTATAAAAGGAGCAGTAGGGGCAGATCCGGTGGCAGAAGGGGATGTGGATGTAGAGGATCAAGTGTTGGGTGTTACATGCTGAAATACTAAATACCCCAAGTCACGTTGTTGCGGCGGTCGTGGTGGGGGTATGAAAGGGGCTTCGTTCAAATCGTCATTGCGGAGAACCCGCCGTCGATGATGATTTCCGTGCCGGTGATAAACGAGCCGGCATTGTTGGATGCGAGCATCAGGGTGGCTGCGTTGAGTTCATCGGCGTTACCGAAGCGCGACATCGGGGTATGGCGGAGAATTTCGAGGGCGCGCATTTCATCACCCAGGCGTGAGGCTTCGGCGGTCGGGAAGAAGCCGGGAACCAGGGTGTTGACGCGGATATCGTGTTCTGCCCATTCGCGGGCGAGGTTTTTGCTGAGGTTGTGGACGGCGGCCTTGGCGGCGGAGTAGGCGAAGATGCCGGAGACCGGCATTCTCCCTGCCATGGATCCCATGTTGATGATGCTGCATGGTTCGTTGCGCTTGATGAAGTAGTCGCCGAAAATCTGGCAGGCGTGGAAGACGCTATTGAAGTTGATGTCCATGAGTTGGGCGATTTCGCTATCGCTGATTTCGAGGAATGGAGTGCCTGATCCTACGCCGGCGCCGTTGACGAGGATATCTACTTTTTCTGAGCGCAGGAGGGCGGCGGTGAGGAGGTCGTCGATGTCATCACGGCGGGTGACGTCAGCTTTATGGAACCATGATGTTCCGCCGAATGCGTCGATGGCGGCGAGCTTTTCGATGGCGCTTTCAGGGTTGCGTCCGACGAGGATGACCTCGGCACCGGCGCGAGCGAGGGCGATTCCCATGCTGCCGCAGAGGTTGCCGGTCCCTCCGATGACGACGGCGACTTGGCCCTTGAGGCTGAAGAGTGAGTGGAGGTAGTCCATGGGAGCGGTTTTAAGGTTTGGGGGTTGAGACCCAAGGTTTGGGTCTTAGGTTTCGAGTGCCGTATAGAGTGCCAAACACCCCATTGGGAATAGCGAGGGAGTGGACGTTGTTTATCGTTAGATTTTCTTGTCGATCATGGCGTTGTCGCGGAGCCGTTTCATCCACCGGTCATGTTTGGATTTATTTTTTTGGGCGCGGACACGCCCTTCGAGGGCTTTGCGGACTTTGCTGAGTGGTGGGGTGGGTCCGTAGTATTTTTTATCGAGGCGTACGATGGTATAGCCGCGGCCGTCTTCGAGGGGGCCGAGGATTTTCCCTGTGGGGGTTTCCATGAGGATGGCGGCGAAAGCGGGGGAGAGGTCCGTGCGGTTGGTTTTTTCAACTTTGCCACCTTCATCGGCCCAGGCATCTTTGGAATGTTTTCTGGCGAGTTCCTCGAAGTTGGCGCCTTTATCGAGTTGTTCGGCAATGCTTTCGGCGAGTTGGAGCTGGGTTTTGGGGGTGACGAGGGCGTTATTGGGGTCGAGTTTCGGGATGTAGATTTTGTGGAACTCGAGGGCGTCGCCGGTCATGTCACGCATTTTCAGTTTATGTTTACTGAACTCTGCGGCGACTTCACTGGGGAGTGGGGGCACCGAGTTTTTAAACTGTTGGGAGCGCATGGCCTGCACGATGAGTTTTTTTTCCGTTTCGCGGCGATGTTGTTGGGGGGTGACGCCGGCCTGACGCAGGGATTTGTTGAACTCGTTGCGGTTGTTATTATAGAGCTCGCGGATTTGGCGGTTGATTTCGGAATCGATGGCGTGGCTGGGCAATTTGCCTTTGATTTTGTCGTGGAACTCGGAGAGGATCAGTTCGCGTTCGATGAGGCTGTCGAGGATTTCGCCGCGGGCTTTTTTGATGAGGTCGTAATATTGGGGGCCTTTACGGGGCATGGAGGCATCGAGTTGCTGGCGGTAGGGGGTGAGGTGGTAGTTGACCTCATTTTTGGTGATGACCTTGCCATTGACTTTGGCGGCGATACCGGTCACTTCACGGGCATGGGTGAGGGGCGCGAGGCATACGAGCGCGAGGCAGAAGATATGTTTAAACGTAATCATGGGGAGGAGCGGGACTGGCGAGGTGTTCTTATTGAGGCACTTGCGGGTTGAGGCACTTGCGGGTTTTGTATCAGGTTCGAGCGTATTCTGGAGCCTAATAAGGCCGATGGCAAGGTACAAGGACAGGCGTCTTCGTCACCCGAAGTTGTTCAACTTATTGTGACAAAAAGACGTGTCGTGGGCGGAAACCCATCCTTGGGGGGGGCTTATCCGACTATCGCGGCTCCTTTTTTGAGCACCTCATCACGGGTAATTTCGCCCGCGGCGAGTTTTTTCAGGATTTCCTGTTGCGTTTGGTAGTCGGGGTTTGCGATACCGGCTTTGGACTGCATCAGGCGCCATGCCTTACGGCGTTCCACGCAGAAGAGCACGAGTTGGCGGCTCAGTGAGTGGTATTTCACTTGATTGTTGAACTCGGTGCGGATGAAGACCCCGAAGTCCGGCACGTAGGCATTTTCGTTTTCATCGGCGAAGAGGTAATGCGCCACATCTTTCTGGGAAACGAGCTGAAGCATGTTTTCGAGCGGAATCATGGCTTTGGCTTCCTCTTCGGTGATGACCTGGTGATGTCGGCGGAAGCGCGCCTCAGTTGTCGCCCAGTGGGCGGTGGTGAAGGCGTAGCTGATTTCCTTGTCGATCTTGGACTGCATCTGTTGCCAGTCGCGGTTGGTGTTCGGGTTGCCCTTGACGTCATAGCACTCCTGAACGAGTTCGCCGAGGGACGAGTCAAAGACGAACTCGGGCATGGCGCGACAGTCGCGGGCGAGTTTGGCCTGGGCGGCGGAGGCATCATCACCGACGCCGTGTTCGGGTTGGCATGTCGTGTAGCATTGGTAGAATGCAGCACCGCGGTATTCGAGCCCTTCGAGGATGGTTTGGTAGAGTTTCGCGGCGTTGGTGATTGAGATTTGTGCCACGTAGGGGGAGCCGTGGCCTGTTGTGAGGATGTCAGCGACGGACTTTCGCTCAGTCATCTTGCCCTGGGTGCTGACGCCGAACTGGTTCATGTCGTAGCCACCCGGCATGAATGACGAGTCGGAGTTTTGACCGCCGGTGTTGGAGTAGACCTGGGTATCGAGCATGAGGAATTTGATGTTGGGGCGTCCTTGGAGCACGGCCTTGGAGAGGTTTTGGAAGCCGATGTCGCCGAGGGCTCCGTCTCCCCCGATGCACCAGACCTTGGGGAGTTCGTTGAGTTCCTGGGGTGTCATCTGCGCATCGTTGAGGTGGGTGATGGCGAAGTATTTTTTCTCGTCGATGACCTGCGCGTCCTTGTCGTCGAGCAATCCGAGCAAGAAGTTGGAAATCCGTTCCGGCGCGACTGATCGGCGGCTGTGGCGCAGGATCAGCGACTCACCCATGAGCCAGGAGATGGTGGCTCCATCCTGGAAGAGGGAGTTCATCCATGGGTAGGGGTGGGGGTTGGAGGGGGGGGTGGATCCGTAAACGGTGTTGCAGCCGGTGTTAGCACCCATCATCATGGTGGCCATGCCGTTGGCGAGGCGGCCATCGACGGCCTGGAGTGACTGGTGGTTATAGGCATCGACGCGCATGATTGACACGAGGGCGGTAATGATGTCTGCGTCGCTGATGATGCCGTTTTCCCTGAGGCGGATATCGGTGTCGGCGTGGTTTTCGCCACCGAGTCCCATCACGACGTGGGCGACGGAGCGCTTGAAGAGTGTGTATTCTTCCTCTGAACGTGCTTTGAGTTGGTCGAGGAGTCCGGGTCCCTGGGATTCGAGTTGGTCGGCTTTTTGCAGCAGGCGCTTGGCTTTTTTGTGGTACATCGGGCGCATGTAGGCCTCGGTGACGGAGGCGATCGCGCGCAGGATGCTTTTTTCACCGCAGCCGGCGCAGGCGCCGTCACCGGAAACGAGGGCCTCGTAGTTGCGGCGCACCATCAGGTGGTTTCTGAGGGCTGCCGGGCGGGAGTCCTCGGGCGCATCGTCGTCGTAGAGGCCGAGGTATTTGCCGGGGGTATCGGGAAGCATCCGGGAGAACAGCTGGGCGGATGCCAGGGTCTGGTTCAGTTCGGCGGTGTCGGGCACCATTTCCAGGGCGCCATGTCCGCATTGCTCGACACATTCGCCACAGCCTTTGCAAAGGTCTGCGACAAAGATGGAGAAGACTCCGCCGTCGCCGGATTTTTTCTCTTTGCCACGGAAAATGGCGGCGGTTTTGTTGTAGGCGATCGGGACGACGTCGAGGATGGCGAAGAGTTCGTCTTTTGCCTTTTGGGAGATCGCGCCGTTCAGGGCTGTGACCTCGTCGCGGATGATTTCTTTAAAGGGTGTGGATTCCTTGGCTTCGACGACCTCGAGCATGCGTTTGCGTGCATTTTCCTCTATTTTGGGGAGTTCGTTCAACAGGGCTTCGCGCTGGGACGGCTCGGAGACGTAGGCCCGGGTGGCTGTGCGGAGGACGGTACTGATTTCCTGGGCGGTGTTCGGGAGTGCCGTGTCCGGGCAGGAGGTGATACAGTCCATGCATTGGGTGCAGTTTTCGGGGATGAAAAGTGGGGTCATCCTGCGCGCCACATATTTACTGGTGGTGGCGGCGGTGGCGGCGGCCATCACCCCGACGCTGGAAAGGGGGCTGGCGGGTTGGTGGTATCCCTTTCCTGCGCGGAATTCGCCGTCGAATTTCTTTTGGGTTTGGATCGGGGAGCGGTCTCCCTGGTCGTCAGGCCTGGGGATGTAGCATTCCATGCCGCTGCACATGATGGTGGGCAGGACGGGCTCCTCCGCGTTGACGGGGGCCAGTGGCGGAAGGCGTAGTGATGAGGTATCGGGGGCGTCGAGTTCACCGTATTTGATTTCCTGGACGCGGGCGGCGCCCTCGGTCATGACGGTCATGTTGCTTTCGACGACATTGGCACCGAAGCGGCCGAATTTTTTCTCATACTGTTTGCGCACCGTTTTGCGGAACGTTTCCTCTGTGATGTTGTTGTCGGACAGGAATGGTGAGACTTTGAAGAAGGCACCGAGGAATGAGTTGCCCTGCATCCGCATCTGGAGATCGACGCGGGGAGTGGCTTCGCGGGCGATATCGAATCCGGGGAGGATAAAGATGCGGATGTTATTGTCGCGGATGGACTGCCGGTGCTCTTGGGGGATCGACTCCCAGGCTGCTTCAGGATCCATTGACGACTCCCAGACGAGGCTGCCGCCCGGGTTGATTCCGGCGAGCGGGTTGGAGTGGGTGAAGGCTTTCGGGTCGCAGCACAGCACGACGTCGACGTGGTGAAGTTCGCAGTTGACGCGGACGCGCTCGGGGGCGACGACGAGGAAGTAGTTGGTGGGCGAGCCTTTTTTCTCCGAGCCGTACTTGGGGTTGGCGGCGATGTGGAGTTTGGGCAGGAGTTTGCCTGTTTCGGGGTCGTACTCGGGGCTGCGGTCGGAGAGCAGTGCCCCGAACTCGCCGAGGATGTTGCCGAGGTTTTTGCCGGTGGTGATCATCCCCCAGCCACCGATGGAGTGGAAGCGGACGGCAATGGATTTTTCAGGTAGAAGGGAGGGTGTTTCCTCGGAGATGACGGCATACTTGTGGTCGACGCCGAGGGTGAAGAAGGTGGTGCCGTGGGAAGCTTTTTTTCCGTCTTGGCGGGCGATTTTACCCTGGGAGAAGTCATAGGCGCCGATGATGTGTTCGGGGCGGAAATCGCGTGAGCCGAGGCCGTAGACGCCGCGGAAAAGGTGGGGCGTCTCCTCGGGGGAGAGTGCCGGGATGTTTCCGCCCCACTGGCGCGCATCGCGGGATTTGCCTATCGCGGCCCGGATGTCGCGGGTCAGCGGGTTGTCTCCTGACAGGCCTTCATCGGTGCGTTCGAGAACGATCAGGGTTTTCTTGCCCCGGATGGCTTCGATGAGGATCGCTTCCGGGAAGGGGCGGAGGACGTTGAAGTGGATGGAGCCCACTTTTTCGCCGCGAGTTGCGCGGATGTGGTCACAGGCGGCCTCGATGTTTTCCGCGGCGCAGCCGATGCTGATGAAGACGGTGTCGGCGTCCTCGGTGCGGTATTCGGAAAGCAGGCCATATTCGCGACCTGTTAGTTCGGCGAACTCCTTGTAGGCATCTTCGAGCATGCCGAGGATGGGTTCGTTGAAGTGGTTGCGGCGGCCGACGACGCCGTTCATGTAATGTTCCTGGTTCTGCACGGGGCCGACAAGCACGGGACTGCAGATATCCATCATCTTGGGTACGCGGCGGCGTTGTGGGCCGAAAAGTTCCTTCTGGGCATCCGTTGGGCAGTCGATCCGGTCGTCTGGTGCGCCGAGGAATTCGCGTAGAAGTCCGGCTTCGGGGCGGAGGAACACGCGTTCGGCGTGGGTGGTGAGCATGCCGTCCTGGATGTTCATGCCCGGGTTCAGTGATAGTTCACAAACCTTGCGCAGGATGATGGCCTGGTCGGCGGCTTGTTGGGCGTCTTTGCCGGTGAGCATAATCCAGCCGGTGTCGAGGGCGGAGTAGATGTCGTCATGACCGCAGTGCACGTTGAGGGCGTGTTTGGTCAGGGCGCGGGCGCCGATTTCCAGGACCATGGTGGAAAGTTTGCCGGGGGCGTGGTGGTATTGTTCCATCGCGTAGAGAATGCCCTGTCCGGAGGTGAAGTTGACGGTGCGGCGGCCGGTGATGGCAAAGGCGGTGGCGCCGCCTTGGGCGGCGTGTTCCCCTTCGGTTTCGACGGCGATTTTTTGTTGGCCGAAAACATTGAGCTCTCCCTGGGCCCATGACTGCTGGTAGAGTTCGCCTCCCTCGGTGGAGGGGGTGATGGGGTAGAAAATGCCGCCGTCGGTGATGCGGGATTCGACGTGAGTGGCGACAAGTTGGTTGCCGTTGCAGGTGATGGGCTCGCCGGGGTACTTGGGTGAGTTGTCGGATGCTGGGCTGGGGATGTTCTCTGGAGTAGTCATGGTAAGCTGGTTGGTGGGATGGCTGCGCGGAAAGTCTGCGGCATCTGCGGCATTTGGATTGAAATGAAGTTTCAAATGAGGCAGCTAACCTAGCTGTATCGCTGTGATGTGTCTAGGCAGATGCTGCCAAAATCTGTCCCAATATGACCATACATGTCGCGATTTCCTGAGGTTTCGGTGCCTCGGTTGCAACGTCCCCCCACGCCCTTTCACGGGCTGGTGTTTTGGTATTTGAGGGTTGGTCAAGGACGAGTGCCCGGTTAAACCCGCCTATGGGTCCCTGACGGAACACTAGATGGATTTGAGCATCGCGAGTGTTTCCTCGAGTTTTTTCACGGGTGTGACCTGGGTGAGGCGGGGGAAGCGTTTGCCGGACAGGAAAATGTACTCGCCATTGCGGGTCAGCATCAGGCGTTGTTCGCGAATTTCCACGGTGGTGATACCGGCGGCGGCGGCGGCGAGTTTGAGTTCGGTGGCGGTGAGCAGGTGTTGGGCGGGGGCGGGAAGGCGGCCGAAGCGATCGATCCAGCGGGTATGCAGGGCTTTAAGTTCCGTGCTGGAGACGAGCTCGGCGAGTTCCTTGTAGGCTGAGATGCGCAGCCGCGCTTCCGGCATGTAGCTGGTGGGCAGGTAGGCCCCCAGGATGTTGGCGCCACTGGCTTTGCTGGCGGGCTCGGTTTTGGGCTTGGTCTTGGTCTTGGGCTTGGGCTTGGGCGGGAGGGATTCGGTCTCGCTGAAGCGCAGGAAATCGGCACGCAGGGTGACGTCGACCCGTTGGCTGGTTTTTCCGTCGCGGAGCCGGTCGATGGACTGGCGTAGGAGTTGGCAATAGAGGTCGAACCCGACGGCGGCGATGTGGCCTGATTGTTTGGTACCCAGCAGGTTTCCTGCGCCGCGGATCTCGAGGTCGCGCATGGCGATTTTGAACCCGGATCCGAGCGCAGTGTATTGCTGGATGGCGTTGATGCGTTTGCGTGCGTCGCTGTTGATGAGATCGCGGGGGAGGAGCAGGATGGCATAGGCTTGACCGCCGGCGCGGCCTACCCGGCCACGGAGTTGGTAAAGGTCTGCGAGGCCAAAGCGATCGGCGCGGTCGATGATGATCGTGTTGGCATTCGGGATATCGATACCGCTTTCGATGATGGTGGTGGCGAGCAGGATATCAGCCTTGCCCTGGACAAAGGTGCGCATGACGACCTCGAGTTCGTCTTTTTCCATTTGGCCGTGGCCGACGACGCAGCTCGCCTCGGGGACGAGTTTTTTGAGGACGCGCTGGACGCTATTGATACTTTGCACGCGGTTATGGAGGAAGAAGACCTGGCCGCCGCGTTTGAGTTCGCGCCGGATGGATTCGCGGATGATTGTTTCATCGTAGCCATGGATGGAGGTGTTGATGGGGACTTTTCCCGGGAGTGGGGTATCGATGGTGGACATGTCGCGTGCGCCCATCAGGGAGAGGTAAAGGGTTCGGGGGATCGGGGTGGCGGAGAGTGTGAGCACATCAATGTTACGGAACATCTCCTTGAAGCGTTCCTTGTGTTTGACGCCGAAGCGTTGTTCCTCGTCGACGATGGCCACGCCCAGATTTTTATAGGACACGTCTTTGGAGATCAGGCGGTGGGTGCCGATGACGATGTCCACGGATCCGTCCTTGAGGCCCTGGAGGGTTTCCCTGACCTCGCTGGCTTTGCGGAAGCGGTTGAGCAGCTCGATGCGGATGGGGTAATCGCTCATGCGCTCGCGGAAGGTGCGCCAGTGTTGTTCGGCGAGGACGGTGGTGGGTGCGAGCAGGGCGGCTTGTTTTCCTCCGGTAACGGCTTTGAAGACGGCGCGGATGGCGACCTCTGTTTTACCAAACCCGACGTCGCCGCAGATGAGTCGGTCCATGGGTTTGGTTGATTCCATGTCCTCTTTGACGTCCGCGATGGCGTCGCGCTGGCCGGGGGTGACGTTGTGGTGGAATGAGTTTTCAAACTCCCACATCCAGCGAGTGTCGGGTGGGTGGGGGTGGCCGGAGACGGTTTCGCGTTCGGCCTGCATCTGGAGGAGTTTGGCGGCGTAATCGAAGATGGATTTCTCTGCCGAGCTGCGGGCTTTGCTCCAGGATGCGCTGCCCAGGCGGGTGAGGTCGGGGTCCTTGCCGCCCAGCCCGATGTATTTTGAGAGCAGGTGGGAGTGGTCCAGCGGGACGGACAGGATGGCACCATCGCGGTAGCCGATGTGGATCTCCTCCAGTCCTTCGTCATCGAGTTCGATACCCTCGAACCGGCCGACACCGTACTCGGCGTGGACGACGAGGTCGCCGGCCTTGATGTCCTCGAGGGCGGTTTGCGCGCGTGCCCGGCGCTGGTGGTCGAGGCGGGTGGTTTTTCTCCGGCTTTGGGGGGTTTGGTAGCGGCCAAAGAGCTCGGCGGATGAGATGAAAGCGAGGCCTGCGGAGGGGACGGTGAAGCCCTGGACGAGTTCGCCAGCGAGCGGGATGACCGCACCGGATGTAAAAAAGTCCGTATCCACCAGTTCTTCGAAGCGGTCTTTTTCTCCCTTGTTGGAGAAGGTGAGAAAGGTGGTCCAGGCGTCGCGTTTCCAATCGGCGATTTGCTGGAAAAACCGGTGTCTGCGTGTCTCGTTGAGGATGAAGTCACCTGCCTCGTAGGTTCCTAGCGGGCTTCCGGAGCACAGGGGGGGGGATCCAATCTTGCCGGCGTCCGAGATGATGCCATGTGCCGATCCGGGAATGTCGTCACCTGCGGCGAGCAGGCGGTCGTCCGCCTGCATGTAGTGGGCGACGGTTGCGTGATGCTCGGCCTCGGCGAGGGTGATTTCCGCCTGTTTGACCCGGCGGATGGATACCTGGGAATCGATGTCGAACTCGCGGAGTGACTCGATTTCAGTATCGAAAAATTCGATCCGGAGGGGTGTGGATGCGTGCCATGAAAAGAGGTCCATGATACCGCCACGCCGAGCGATTTGGCCGTGGGCGTGTACTTGGGTGACCCGTTCGTAGCCATGACCCGTAAGTTGTTTTTCCAGCAAATCAGGATCAAGGTCATCGCCGAGTGAGAGATTGAGGGCGGAGTCGCGGAGGGTTCGTGGTGAAGGGGCGGGATCGGTGAAGGTCTGGGGTGCGAGGATGACGGTCTGGGGTTTGGTGGGCGTCGCAGGGCTGCACAGCAGGTTCATTACGGCGAGTCGTTCGGCGATGGTTTCCGGAGCGGCTGTGATTTCGTCGTCGCCGACCTCGGGGAGCTCGGGAAGGAGTAGCGGGCGTATGTTCCAAAGGTCGAGTTCTGCGGCGATGCGGTCGCGGACCCGAGGGTTCGGGTGGGTGATCCAGATCCGGGCGCCGTCATCGAGGCTGTGCAGGGCATGGGCGGAGATTGCGGTGACGAAGGCCAGGGCTGACGGGTCGACCTGTTCGAAGGCTGCCGTTTTTTGTCCACGGACAAGCTTCTCCAGCTGTTTTTTGAACAGTGGCGAGGCGTGTGCCTTGGCGATTCCCGGGAGATCGTCCGGTGGCGGGCATGGCTGAGGTGCGGGCATTGGATGGAGATGTATAGAGCTGGCTTGGTACGAGGGCAAGCCGCATGAACACGGGGGCGCGATTGTGAAACCTAACTTGATTATTTGAAAAATGAAGATTTTCCAAATCATCCCTTTCGTTTGCTCGGAATGTGGGGTATTAACTCCCCTATGGAATGGGGAATCATTACAAGCCTTCGGTGTTGGGCGCTGTTGGGGGTCAGTGTTGCTTTGTCAGCGTGTTCATCGACTCCCCGTCTGGTGGACGGCAAGCCGGATCGGTCGGGCGCGGCTTCGGGGTATGGTGCGACGGCTTTTGCGGGGGACGGCTTGCGTCTTGTGCCCTCTACCCCGACAAAGAGCCCGGCGACGCTATACCGGGAGGTGAATGTGAAAAAGGTTTACATCCCGAAGGGGAAACATGGGCGCAAGGTGCGTCGGTCGATGAGTCCGCGGTATATTACGATTCACAGCACGCAGAATTTTTCATCCGGAGCGGATGCGATGAGGCATGCGAAGGCGTTGAATAATGGAAAACTGAGGGCGTATAAGCGCAGGGGAGGGAATCGGATTGGTTACCTCACCTGGCACTACACCACAGACGAGGCGATGACGGTGCAGCATTTGCCTACCAATGAGCAGGGGGAGCACGCTGATTTTGATGGGCCGGGAAACAATTACAGCGTGGCCATTGAGATGTGTGAGCACCGTGGCAATAGCCGCACGGCGACGATTGAGCGCACGGCGAAGCTGAGCGCATGGCTGATGCACAAGTATGACATTCCGCTGCGCAAGGTGGTGCCCCACTACCACTGGCGCCGCAAGGGATTGACCCCTGAGCACAAAAACTGTCCGCATTATCTCCTGGATAACGGGCATCCCGGAGCGAAGTGGCAGTGGTTCCTGGCCAAGGTGAACAAGCATTACAAATCCATTTCCGCGGGTAGCCCGAATTTGATTCCCCGCCCGACGGCCCCGGCCTATGGCACCTCGGTTGTCGCCACGGCTCCCCGTTCCACGTCGTCTGCCCGAAGCTCCGTGGTATCGGCCCCGCGCCCTACGTCGGCTCGTGTGGTGCAGAAAAAACCTGCGCCGCGGCCCAGTTCGCGGCCCAGTTCGCGATACCACACGGTGAAGCGGGGGGATACGCTTTACGGGTTGGCACGTCGTTACAAGACATCGGTCGGAGCCATCCAGCGGGCGAATGGTCTGAAGGGTAGTTTGATCGGGCTTGGGAAAAGGCTTCGCATTCCGGTGACATAGCGTATAGACGCTCGTTATGGACGCCGACGTTTGGTATCAATGCGATCGTTGCACCGCCTGCTGCAAGTGGCCTGGTGACGTGCGTGTGGAGGATGACGAGATCGAGAAAATGGCGGACTTCCTCGGTATGGAGGCGCAGGCATTCATCGATCAGTACACCCGTCTGCGCACCAACCGGACCGGGTTGTCCTTGATTGAACGAGAAAACCACGAGTGCAGCATGCTCGATGGCGACAGCTGCCGGATTAACCCGGTCAAGCCTGAGCAGTGCCGCGGTTTTCCCAACAAATGGAACTTTCCCGGCTGGCGGCAAGTCTGCGAGGCCAAGGCGATCCCGATCGAGAAAGCCAGGGAAATGGGATTAACCGGGTAGTGTGG
>JBFERY010000007.1:0-71530 GCA_041548785.1 Oceaniferula sp. | reverse complement strand
GCAGCACGCCCCAGGGTTTGTTGGTGAGTTTTTCGGCCACGGCCTGATTATAACACGGATTCCGTCATCGGGGGATTGATAATGTGGATGGATTAATCGACTGAACCGATGGACCGGCAGGGGGTCGGCGTGGCGGCTTCCGCGGGGAGGGACCCTCGTGGTATGGGGATCGCCTGTGGCGTTGCCAATCAATAACCCTCGACCGGGGAGCGGTTTTCGCCGGAGTCATCGATCTTCTGCTGGGCGCGCTTTTCTCCTAACACGTCAATGCGGAGCTTCGTCATGTCGGCATTGATGCTGTCCCAGAGTTCGGTGGTGAACTTGAGTGGGGCGGAGAGTTTTTTCTTCATTTTCTCGATGCGCCGCAGGGAGTCGTCGACGGTGCTGTGGGGCAGCTCCTTGAGGTGGCTGACCGCCACCGGGGCGGTGGCTGGTTGGTGGCAGATCATGGCCATGTCATTACCGGCGGCGATGGCGAGTTGGGCGTCGGGGCCACGGCCGTAGTTGTTCAGGATGGCTCCCATGTCGAGGTCGTCGGTGATGATCACGCCCTCGTAGCCGAGTTGGTTGCGCAGCAGGTTGGTGAGCAGGTTGCGGGAAAAGGAGCCGGGCAGGCCCGGGGTGTCGGGGTCGATGGCTGAGAAGTGCACGTGGCAGCTCATCAGCGAGTCGAGTTCGGGCATCAGGGCGGTGTAGGGCAGCAGGTCGCTGGCGAGCATGTCGGCGACCGATTTGCCGACCTCTGGCAGCTTGTGATGCGGGTCGGCATCGGCGAGTCCGCAGGACGGGAAGTGCTTGCCGCAGGAGAGGATTTTGCAGTAGCGCAGGTTGCGGTTGAAGATGCCGGCATTGGTGATCACCTGTTGGGCGTCGGTGCCGTAGCAGCGCCCCCGCATGGCGCCCTCGGGGCTGTCGCCGTAGGAGATGTCAAGCACCGGGCAGAGGTCCATATTGAATCCTAGCAGTCGGAGCAAATAGGCGGTGAGTTTCCCGTGTTGGGCGATGAGTCCGAGGTCGTTTTTCTCCTGGAGTTCCTGTGCGGACGGCGATTCGGCACCGATTTGCCGGGTGCGTGACACGCGGCCGCCTTCCTGGTCGATTGAGATGACAGGGGGGACGTCGCAGAGGTCGCGGAGGTCGTCGGTGAGTTGGCGGAGTTGTTCGGGCGACTTGACGTTGCGGCCGAACAGGACGAATCCGCCGGGTTGGATGGATTTGTAGAGGGCCGCGTCCTCCGGGGTGAGTTCGGTTCCGGGGACACCGAGGAGGAGGAGCTGGCCGTGCATGGGGGTGTGGGGCTTGTTAGGCGAACATGCCGCGGAACGTCTGGCCGTAGGAGGCGAGTTTGGCGAGGATGGATTTTTGCACGTGCAGGCGGTTTTCGGCTTGTTGGAAAATGACGTCGGAGTGGCCTTCGAGAACTTTCTCAGTGATTTCCTTGCCGCGGTAGGCCGGGAGGCAGTGCAGGACGATGTGGGATGAATGTGCGTGCTTGAGCAGTGCCGAGTTCACCTGGTAGTCGCCGAAGAGTGCCTCCTTGGCGCTTTGGTCCTCTTGTCCCATGGAGAGCCAGACGTCGGTATTGATGACATCGGCATTTTTGACAGCTTCGACGGGGTCGGTGGTGATGCTGACATTGGCTGCGTTGAGGCGATCGACATATTGCTGGGTGGGTAGGCATCCCTGGGGGGCGGCGATGCAGAGTTCGAAGCCGAGTTGTTTGGCGGCCCACATCCACGAACGTGACATGTTGTTGAATCCGTCGCCGACGAAGGCGATTTTCTTACCTTCCCAGGTGCCGAGGCGTTCACGGATGGTGAGCAAGTCTGCCAGGATTTGGCACGGGTGGGCGTCATCGGTCAGGGCATTGATGGTCGGGATGCCCGAGTAGTTGGCGAAATCGACGACGTCCTGCTGGTCAAATGTCCGGATCACGGCGCCGTGGACCATGCGGCCGAGCACACGTGCGGTGTCCTTGATGGGTTCGCCCCGACCAAGCTGGATGTCGCTCGACGAGAGGAACATGACGGAGCCGCCGAGTTCACGGATGCCGACTTCGAAGGAAACCCGGGTGCGGGTGGACGCCTTGGTGAAGATCATCGCCCAGGTTTGTCCGGTGAGCGGTTTGACTTTATGGCCGCCGTTTTTGCGTTCGGTTTTCAATGAGACGGCATTGTCGATGATTTTCCATAGGCGGTCCTTGGAAAGCTCTTCGATCGAGAGGAAGTGAGTCATGAGATTGGGTAATTGGATGAATGAATAAATGGACGAATGATTTATAGCTCGCAGTATTCAGTTTTTTGTCAGTGAATCGAGGGTGTTTTTAAGAATTCTCAAGGCCTCGTCGACTTCGGTGTCGGTGACGTTGAGCGGGGGCAGCCAGCGCAGGGTTTCGGGTCCGGCCGGCACGGTGAGCAGGCCAGCATCCATCAGGGCTTTGCAGAGATGGATTGACGCGGGTGTTTCTGCGGGGACGTTGAAGCTGTCGGGGTTCAGGGCGAAGCCCAGCAGCAGGCCCTTGCCGCGGATGGTGGTGACCGCCGGGTGGTTCCAGGATTCGACTGCGGTGCGGATGCGTTGTTCCTGGCGGGTGGCATTGGCGGCCAGTTGGGAGGATTGGATTTCATTGAGCACGGCGAGGGCGGCGCGGCAGGCGAGTGGATTGCCGCCGTAGGTGGAGCCGTGGGAGCCTGCGTCCATGAGTGCTGACAGTTCGGTCCCTTCCCGGTTGATGGCCCGGTTGCTGACATAGAAGGCGCCGATGGGGAAGCCGCCGCCGAGTCCCTTCGCCCAGGAAATGGTGTCGGGTTTAAGTTCCGGGCAGATGGCACGCCAGCCCATCAGGGTGCCGGTCCGGCCGAGTCCGCATTGGATTTCATCCAGCATCAGGAGCAAATCATGCTCCTTGCACAGGCTTGCGACCTTGTGGAGAAACTCGGGCGTCGCCTCGTTGACCCCGCCTTCGCCCTGGATGGGCTCGAGCATGATGCCGGCCGTGGTCGGGTTGATGGCGGCTTGCAGTGCCTCGATGTCATTGAATGGCACATAGCGGAACCCGGGTAGCAGCGGATCGAACCCCTGGTGGATCTTGGTCTGGGCGGTGGCGGCCATGGAGCCGAGCGTACGTCCGTGGAACGATTGGTTGAACGTGATCACCTCGTAGCGGGCGTCACCGGATTTGTCAGGCCGGGCGTGTCCGAACCTACGTGCGGTCTTGATCATGCCGTCGTTGGCCTCGGCGCCGGAGTTGCCGAAGAAAATTTTGCCGGGGGTTTGGACGAAATCCTCGACCAGTGTGCGCGCGAGTTCTTTTTGCTGCGGGATTTGATAGAGGTTTGAGCAGTGGATCAGCGTGGCTGCCTGGTCGCTGATGGCTTTGCTCAGGGCCGGGTGGCAGTGGCCGATGCTGCAGGTGGCGATACCGGCGCAGAAGTCGAGATAGCACTTGCCTTCACTATCCCAGAGGCGTGCGCCCTCTCCCCGTGTAGCGGTGAGCGGAAAGTTGGCATAGGTCGGTAGGAGATGGGACATGGAGAAAGTCATAAGTTTTAAACCATAAATGCCAAGTGCGAATAGCGGGCGGCGCAATATTCCCGTATTTGGAGTTTGGAATTTACAACTTTGGGTTTAGGTTGTGCTCGCCGCTCCCCGGACGGTCGCGGTTTCAGCAGCTTGCTGGTGGAGTCGAGGAAAGTCCGGACGCCATAGGGAGACGCGCCCTGTGAATAACAGGGGACGGATGGTTCAAGCCATCCGGACGGAAAGTGCAGCAGAAAACAAACCGCCTCGGCTTGCCGGGGTAAGGGTGAAAAGGTGGGGTAAGAGCCCACCGCTCCGAGGGTAACCGAGGGGGCACGGTAAACCCCGCGTGGCGCAAGACATAACAGGGGAAGGGTTCCCGCCCGATCAGTATCCCCGGGTATTAGTCGCACCATCCCGCAAGGGAGGTGCCCTGCCTCGGCGGGGTAAGATAAATGACCGTACAGTTCCGCGAAAGCGGAATGGACAGAATCCGGCTTACAGGGGAGCGGCACTCCTTTCTGAGAATCCCAGGTGGAAATTGAACGTTGTCAAAGGGGGGATTTTCGGCTAGTGTGCCTCCGGAAGGGACGCAAATAACGGCGTCCTTTCTCCGTCTAAGTCTGCCTGCTCACCGCACGTCATCGTTAATCATCGAGTAAGATTCTTTCCTTTTCCTCACTCCTTTTACCTAATCCGGACTAATTTCTATGGGATTTATTGATGCCTTCAAACGGTGGCGGCTTGCTGAAAAGGGCCTGTCATCCGGTAAGAAACGACGCACGACGACCGCCAGTGAAAATGCCATGGTGGACTCGATGGAGCGCAGCGTCTGGGTGAAATTGCTCATCTATTCGGCATTTGCCGCCCTGGTGTGCCTGACCACGGCATTTTATGTTTCCGACCAGACTTTGTTTCATGAGAACGGAATGAGGCGCACACTCATCTGTCTCATTCTGACGGGGGCCGTGATTCTGATCTATCATATCCGCCACAGTGTGAAGGTTGGAAATGGGCAGGTGGTTCTCGTTTACGGAGGTATCATTGTGCATCTCGTCCTGTTGCGCTCGATTTGTTATATCGTTGACAACAATCCTGGCTGGGATGGCGATTACAGGATGCTTCTTCCGCCGCTTGCCTTTGCGCCGATGGTGCATTCTGTTTTGGCGGGTCGGCATGCGGGCGTGTTCAGCGCACTCTGTGTCAGTTTGTTTGGTTGTTTGCTGATTCCGGTGGACGACATTTTCAGTTTCATGGTCATCAGTCTGGTTGTCGGATGTGTGGCTGTTGCCCTGACGCGCAAGGTGCGTCGACGCGGCAATCTGCTCCGTGCCGGATTTTATGTTGGCGTTACCGCGTTTCTTCTCGCGCTTGTCTTTGATATAATTGATCTCACCCTGTTGACGTCATCGAGTGAGGGCGTTTCCGTGGAGGGAAGTAAAATAGTGATCGTGCTTGTCAGTGGTTTGCTCACGGGCATGGTGGTCAGCGGTTTGTTGCCGGCCCTGGAAAGTCTGTTTACCATCACCACGAATATCAGTTGGTTGGAGCTGAGTGATCTGAATCACAAATTGCTTCGAAAACTGCAACTGGAGGCACCGGGGACGTATCACCACAGTATGGTGGTGGCGACGCTGGCGGAGTCGGCGGCCGAGGAAATAGGGGCCAATGCCGCGATGTGTCGGGTTTGCTCGTACTTCCATGATATCGGCAAACTGAATAAGCCGGAATATTTTATCGAAAACCAGGGTGATCGTAATCCGCATGACAGCCTGACGCCCACCATGAGTGCCATCATCATCATTGCCCATGTCAAGGATGGCGTCGACATGGCGATCAAGCATAAACTGAACCCGAAAATCATCGAAGTCATACGTGAGCACCATGGTGATTCACTGGTGCAGTATTTCTATCACAGGGCGCGCGAACAGAGACTTGATGCTGAGAAAAAAGTGGAGGAGGGGCTCGAAAACCGTGATGACCTGCCGGAGGTCGACGCCAAGAGTTTCCGCTACCCCGGGCCGTGCCCGAGCAGCCCCGAGAGTGGTATCATCAGTTTGGCCGACTGCGTTGAGAGCGCGTCGCGCAGTCTGAAAAAGCCGACGCCGCAGAAGATCCGCAACATGGTGGACGACATCGTGATGGCCCGGGTGACCAGTGGCCAGCTTGATAACTGTGAGTTGACCATGGGGGAGATCAAAAAGGCCTGCGGCAGTTTTGCCTCGACGTTGCGGAGTATGATGCACAGTCGCATCGACTACCCCAAGGACGAGGACAGCAGTCTGGGCAGGAAGACAAGGAGGCCGGCCTCCAGCAAACCCGCCTCATCGCGGGCCGTGGGCACGGGAAAAGCTGCGGCAAAGGCGACCGGAAAAGTCACGGAAAAAGTCACGGGGAAATCTGCAGAAAAAGCTGTTGATCCGAGTGATCTGAAGCTTTAGGACTCACGACGATGTCATCCATATCCCAGCAACCGGAACTTACGGTTTATTGTCATCAGGACGTGATTCCTCTTCCCGGTGAGTTGCTGCAACGACTTGAGTTGGCAGGGCGTCGGGCGCTTCCGAAAGTGCTGGAAGTCGCGGCCTGTCCGGACTCGGCGTTAGCGAGGCTTGATGAAGTTGAGGTGAGTTTCATTGACGATGCGACGATTGCTGATGTGCATCTGCGTTTTATGGAGATTGCCGGTGCTACGGATGTGATTACTTTCGATCATGGGGAGATCCACATCAGTGTGGAGACGGCGCAGCGTCATGCGGCTGAGTTTGGCAATGATTTCGAGTCCGAGCTTATGCTCTACATGGTGCATGGTCTTCTCCATCTGGCGGGTCACGAGGACGCATCGGATGCCGGGAGGGCGGCGATGGACATGTTTCAGTTATCGATTCTCAAGGAAGTCTGGTAGGCTGGATGCCGTTTTCGGTGATGACGTAATCCATATGGATATCATGGGCCTCGTGCGGGATGCTGGCGACGACTTGGGTGGCCATCGTGATACCGCATGCCCGGCCATGGAACCGGTGGAGTATGCGGTCATAAAATCCGCCGCCATGACCGAGCCTTATGCCGTCCTTGTCAAAGGCGAGCCCCGGGCAAAGAATGAGGTCGATTTGCGAAAGCGGGGTTTCGGCGTGTTGGCGGGGGTCCGGCTCTCGGATGCCTAACATTCCCGGGCTTAGCTCCGCGGGAGACGTGACCTCATGGAAGCTAAGTCGGCCTTGGGGGTGGCAGAGCGGGTAGACCCATGTTTTTGCGGGCAGGATGTCGTGGAGTGACGCTAACGAAATCTCCGGACCGTGTGCGGCAAAGAGCGCGATGGTTTGCACCTGGTGAAGCAGGTCGCCTGCGCGCGCGATATGGTGGCAGATTCTTTCTGAGGCGAGCTCGATCGATGGTCGCGGGATTTCGCCGAGGTGGGCGCGCATTTCCTTGCGTAGGATCGATTTGGGAGTGGTTTCCTTGTTCACAATTGGACTGAAGCCGAAAAGTGAAATGGGGACACGGAAAAACTTCCACAAAAATCCGGCTTGCGTGACGGAGGCTGAGGCATGAGGATGCCGGGGATGTTGTGTCCCATGCGAATAATGAATCGGCTCGCCACCGGGCTCATCACCGGGTCCATCCTGTTGGTGCTGTTGGTGCTAGGTGGCGCGGGGCTGGCTTCCGCTGCTGAATCGGAGTTACAGGGGAAGTATACCGAGCCCATGATCAACCTGCGCCTGTTTGGTGACGATCTTTCGATGGTGAACAACGAGCGTGACGAATATGCGACCAATCTGGCGGCGTATGCGGTGAAGGTCATTCTGGAGAGTTCGGCTGATCAGGAGTCCCTGGATGGCGCCAGACGCCTGCTCGGACTGGCGCTGCACCTTTCTCCGCGCAATAAAAAATGCGTGGTGATCAATGCCCAGTTGAAACGCGGCGTTCTACCTAAAAAGGTGGTGGCCGACTATGATTTTCATGTGTTTGCCCGTCTTCTCCTGACCCGGGGGCAGTTGCTCGAGAGGCAGAAGGCGGGAGTCAACCGTCAGTTGGCGCGCTATTTCATCGAGCTTTCCGCAAGTATCGACCCGCGGAACGAGGACGCCGTTTATGAGGCTGAGATCAGACGTGTCGACCACGGGAGTATCGATTGGCGTCAGATTACCGACGCCAAGGTTCATCCGTCGGGTCTGCCCCGTCGACGTGCCGGCACGCCCTAGTGGGTTGTTGGCCCCGGGCTGGGGCGCGATCGCCCTGTTGCCGTGCTGGGAAATGCAGGCTTGATGTGTCGGGTGATCGGTGGCAGGTTCCGCGTCAAATGAACGCGGGCCGCCATCTATTTGTGTTTGCCAGCATTTCGTGTCTTGTCGCGATGTTGCTGGGGTCGTGTGCCAGTGAGCAGACGGTGACAAAATCGCAGGTGAAAAAGGACGCCTGGGGCAGGGACGAGAGTTTTAGCGTAGGCAAGGATAAGGACGGCAATCCGATGATGCAGTCGGATCGGCGCAGCAGCCTGGAAGGCAAGCAAAGCAGCGTCGCGCGCGGTCGCGATTTCAGTGGCAAGGATTACAGCAAAAAATCCTATCGCAAGAAGCGTTGGGGGGGGAATACTTTTTTTGGCCGCAAGAAGTACGAGGGGGATACCGATGCCAGCCGGTATCAAAAAGAGCCATGGTTTGTGAAGAAGCAGGCCGGCTTGAAAGACCAGCGCGCGGGTGCCGAGGGGAAGACCTATTCGGTGAACCCGTTCCGCAAATCCACGGCTAACGAGCAGGGCGGGACGCGTATGTCCCGGACTCGGGATGCCGAGACGGATTTTCGCCGCCGTGTTTTCAAACAGCCGGGCATCACGCACTGGAAAAATCAGTCGGGCCTCAGTGTGGGGGACACCAACAGGATGCTGGGCCGTTAGGGACGGGAGTCGGGAGTCGGGAGTCGGGAGTCGGGAGTCGGGAGTCGGGAGTCGGGAGTCGGGAGTCGGGAGTCGGGAGTTAGATGGCGAGATTCGTTAGAATGGGAGTTTGGGCATTTTTCCGCCGCCTCCGCCCATGCCTCCCATCATGTCGCCCATGCCCTCCATGCCGCCGAGTTGTTTCATCATGTCCTTCATTTTCCCCTTGGACTTCATCATTTTGCGCATCTGGGTGAATTGCTTGAGAAAGCGGTTCACCTCGATGATGGTGTTGCCCGAGCCTGCGGCGATGCGTTTGCGCCGTGTGCCTTTGATGAGCTGAGGCGTGGAACGTTCCTTCGGGGTCATGGACAGGACGATGGCTTCCATGCGTTTCATGCGATTTTCATCGAAGGCCTCGGAGGGGAGTTGCTTTTTGATTTTGCTGAACCCCGGAAGCATGCCGAGCAGCCCGTCGAGCGGGCCGAGTTTGCGCAGCATATTCATCTGGTCGAGGAAGTCGTTGAAATCGAATTTGCCTGACTGGAGGCGCTTGGCGGCATTCATGGCCTCCTCCTCGTCGATGTTTTCGGCGGCGGTTTCCACCATGCTCACGACGTCGCCCATGCCGAGGATGCGGCTGGCCATGCGGTCGGGGTGAAAGACGCCGAACTGGTCGAGCTTTTCGCCCTCGCCGATGAACTTGATCGGTTTGCCGGTGACGGCGCGCATGGACAGGGCGGCGCCGCCGCGGGCGTCACCGTCGAGTTTGGTGAGGATGATACCGGTGACCCCGACAGCCTCATCGAAGTGGCGTGCTACGGAAACGGCTTGTTGGCCGGTGGCGGAGTCGGCCACGAGCAGGGTTTCGTTGGGTTTGATAAACCGGTGGAGGTCCTTGAGCTCCTGGATCAGCTTGTCATCGATTTCCTGGCGGCCCGCGGTGTCGAAGATCAAGGCGGTGCCGTTTTGGACCTTGGCCCATTCCACGGCCTGTTTGGCGACTTTGAGCAGGTTTTTTTCGCCGGCTTCCGGGGTGAAGCAGGGCACATCGATTTGCTTGGCCAGTGTGGCCAGCTGGTCGATGGCTGCGGGCCGGTAGAGGTCGCAGGCGATCAGGATCGGGCGCCGGCCCTCCTTCTGGAGGCGCAGTGCCAGCTTCGCGGCGGTGGTTGTTTTTCCGGCACCGTTCAAGCCGCAGAGCAGGATGTGTGCGGGTGGATTGAGGTCGAGCGGGCTGGCGTCACCGCCCAGGAGTTCGGTGAGTTCGTCATTGAAGATCTTGACGATTTGCTCCCCCGGTTTGATGGACTTGAAGACGTCCACGCCCATGGCCTTTTCCTTGACCTTGGCGATGAAGTCCTTGGCGACACCGAACTCGACGTCGGCCTCAAGCAGGGAGAGGCGGATTTCGCGGAGGGCGTCGGTGATGTTTTTTTCGGAAATTTTCCCGACGCCACGCAGGTTACGGAAGGTTTTGTCGAGGTTGTCGGAAAGGGATGAGAACATGGTGGATTGGGATTAGGAAATGGGGAATGGGAAATGGGAAATGGGAAATGGGTGGGGCGGCACCTGGGTGCCGGGGGTGGTGGTGTGTGGATGGTGATACTGGTGAGTTACTTCGGCTGGTAAGCCGCTTCACGGTCGATGCGGAAGATCCAGGTCATGGGTTGCTCGTACTTGACGGAGCCGATGGTTCGCCATTGCACGCTGACTTGGCAGGTGCGGGAGCGGAGGCGCCGGTTGACTTTCCACGAGATGGTCTTGCTGGCGCCATCGTAAGTGGCGGGCACCTTGCCGAATCCCGCGACGCGCATGACGATGGATTCGACGTCGATGTTGACCACTTGCGACAGGTCGGCTGAAACCGTGGGCAGGCGGGTTGTCACCAGGTCGCCGGGTGGTGGAGATACCGGATGGGGGGTCGACTGGACGATGGCGCCATCACTGGCGGCGCTTGTGCGGGTCGCTTTGAAGCTGGTGGCGTTGCGGAAAATGTAGTCGTGGGTGCCGAGGATGACGTAGCGCGGGAGGGTGAAGTTTGACGTTGCGCTGGTTGTTTTGCCGGGCAGCACGGTGAACAGGAACTCGTAGCCGCTCTCGGTGGCAATCGGGAGCATTTCGCCGGTGTGGTAGCCGCCCGGGTAGGCGTATGACGCGACCTTCGTCTTGAATTTTTTCTCCAGGATTTGACGTGAGCCGGCCATTTCCTGGCGCAGGTAGCTGGCGAAGGCTTCGGCACCTTTGGCGCGCTGGGCTTTGACGGTGGCGGGGTAGGGATGGGTGTTTGAGTGGCTGCCGATGGTGCATCCGTTTTTTTGCATCTCGCTGATCATCGTGGTGGTGAGGGCGCTGGCGCCGCCGTCGATGTAGCGGGTGTAGAGGAAGAGGGTGAAGGGGTAGCCGAACTGCTTGAGGATGGGATAGGCGTCGGTGTAGACCGATTTCCAGCCGTCATCGATGGTGATGAGCACGGATTTGTCGGCGATTTTCTTCTCGCCCCGTTTCCAGGCCATGAAGTCGTCCATGCTGATGACGTTGAGTCCGAGATCCTTGATGGCCTGCATCTGCTTGCGGAACTTGTCCGTGGAGATGAGCATTTCGGTGGCTTTTTTGCTTTTTGAAAAATCGTGGTAGCCGAGAATGGTGACGCGCACGCCGTCGTTGCCCGTGGTTGGTTCGGCCGCCGCCGGTGTGGCGGGTGTGGCGGGTGTGGCGGGTGTGGCGGGTGTGGCGGGGGCGCGACGGGTCGAGGTGCCGGGCGTGCCATGCCCGGCGCTATTTTGAGCCACTGTGATACTCGCGTGCTCGTGCGCACCCGTCGCCTGACCGATATGCGCCAGAGCGGGGAGGCTCAGGAAAATGAGCAGGAAAACAGTTGAGCTGAGTGGTTTCATTGCTGGAGACGCGAGAATATAGCGTCACGATCTGAAAAGAAAAGGGCAGAGAGTGAGGAAAAAATGCGGGTCGGGCACTGGTGCTCCGGCAAAGCGCTAGCTGGATTGCTTCCTGAAAAACTCAAAAGTCGCGGCGAGCCCCTGATCGAGGGTGGATTGGGGCTGCCAGCCGGCGGCGCGGAGCTTGTCGGCGGATGCGCGGGAGTGCTTGACGTCGCCGGCACGCTCGGGCCCGTGAATGATCCTGGACGGGCTGTGGGCGGTCTTGACGATGTTGCGTGCGAGGTCGTTGATGGTGATCTGGCCGCCGTAGCCCGCATTGTAGGTGCCATGCATTTCCGGGTGCATCGCCGCGAAAACGAGCGCCCCGACGATGTCGGCGACGTAGATGAAATCGCGGGTTTGTTCGCCATCGCCATAGACGGTGATGTCCTCGCCCTTGACGGCTTTTTCAATGAAGATGGGGACGGCGGCGGCGTAGGCTCCCTTGGGGTCCTGGCGGGGGCCGAAGACGTTGAAAAAGCGGAGGGACGTGGTCTGGATCCTGCCCTCGGCGCGGAACATCTCGAGGTAGTATTCGCCATCGAGTTTCGTGATGGCATACGGGCTTTTCGGCTCGGGGCACATCGTCTCAACTTTGGGTACGACCGGGTTGTCCCCGTAGTTCGCGGCGGAGGAGGCGAAGACGATTTTTTGGACGCCGGCGTCGGACGCTTCCTCGAGGACGTTCAGTAGTCCGTTGACATTGATCTCGACGCACTCCGCTGGTCGGGCCATTGACTCGGGCACGGAGACCATGGCGGCCATGTGGAAAACGTAATCGACATCCTGCACGGCCCTTTTGACAAGCTGACGGTCGGTGATTGAGCCCTCGAGCAAGGTGCAGTCGAGTCCGTCCAGGTTATGGCGGTAGCCTGTGCGGAAGTTGTCTAACACGCGGATTTCCTCAGCTTTCCCTTGGAAGTGTTCCACGATGTGGGAGCCGATGAATCCGGCTCCTCCGGTGACGAGTATTTTCATCTTAGTCCAGCGGGCTGGGGTAATCGCCTGCCGCGATGAGTTTCCGGATATTTTCCACGACAAAGGGTTTGTCGTCAGGGTAGGTGACGCCGAACCACGAACTGCTGGTTTCCAGCACCTTGCAGTCGGCCTTGCCGTCGCGGATGAGTTCGTCCACGAGGGTCGGGATGTAGCACTCGGACTTCATCTCGTTGCCATGTGCCTTGAGGAAGGCGGTGAAATGGTCCTCGATCTGGGCGAAGAATTCGTGGCCGAACCCCCAGAAATTCATCGAGGCAACGGCGTTTTCGGCGACTTCGCGGCGCTGGCCATCGAGTCCGATCCCGTAGATTTTCCCATCGGCCTCGCGTTTGATCTCGGTGACCTCTTCGACATCGGTGAGGAAGCCGTCCTTATCCGAGCAGATGCCGCGGTTGACGTTGCCGTGGTCGGAGAGGGTTTTGGAAATATGGTAGCCGACCATGGCGTAGTGCGAGAGTCCGTCGGAGGAGTCCGCTGCCTGTTGGAAGTAGTCCGCGATTCTTTGGTAGGCATCGGCACCGTAGAAGTCATCGGCATTGATCACGGCGAATGGCCCGCTGACGGCATGGCGGGCGGCGCGCACGGCGTGGGTGGTGCCCCAGGGCTTTTCCCGGCCATCGGGGACACTGAATCCCCCGGGCAGGTCATCGAGTTTTTGGAAGACGTAGTCGACCTCGATTTTGTTTTCAAATCGGGCGCCGACCCCCTCGCGGAAGGCATCGGCGAAGTCTTCACGAATGATGAATACCACGCGGTCGAAGCCGGCGCGGATGGCGTCATAGACGGAGTAATCGAGGACGGTTTCGCCGTTCGGGCCCATCGGGTCCATTTGTTTGAGGCCGCCGTATCGGCTGCCCATACCGGCTGCGAGAACGAGAAGTGCTGGTTTCATGTCGTGTAATAAAAAATGGTTGATCAATGGCGGCATTGTTATGATGGCTCCGGTGCTGCTTGGCAATGGTTTCTTTTCGCGTTTGGGGTCATTCTTTGCTGAAGAATGCTATTGCCAGCAATGGTCTGCATGTCAGTATCGCGGCACGCGTTTCACTCAGGCTGTGATGCGCCTCCCACCCTGACCCAACCCATTGGAATAGCCACCGGCTGGCTACAAGAACATACGATTGCATGGATACCACCACTGAAGGACTAGAGCACGATCATGTGCGTAATGTGTTCCGGGCGATGCTGACGGCACGTGTTCTGGAGAACAAACTCGGGAGTCTTTACAAGGCGGGCAAGATCGTGGGCGGGGTCTATCTGGGCAAGGGCCAGGAGGCGGTCAGTGCATCCCTGGCCGCATGCCTGGAAAAGGGGCGGGATGTTTATGCCCCGCTCATCCGTGACCAGGCGGGCCGGACCGCCTTTGGCGAGGAGATGCTCGACTGCACACGCACCTACCTTGGATCTGTTGCCGGGCCGATGCGCGGGCGCGATGGGAATGTCCACCGTGGTCGCCCGGCCGAAGGCATGCCTGTGATGATTTCCCATCTCGGTGCCGCGATCTCGGTGGTGAGCGGTATGCTTCTTGCCAAAAGATTGAAGGGGGAAATGAGCGGGGTGGTGGGCGCCACATGCGTCGGGGATGGCTGCACGTCGACCGGGTCATTCCATGAGGGCTTGAATACCGCGGCGGTTGAAAACCTGCCGCTGGTTCTTACCGTCGCCAATAACCAGTACGCTTACTCGACCCCCAACAGCCGCCAGTTCGTCTGTCGGGACCTTGTTGACAAAGCGGTTGGATACGGCGTGCGCGGCCACAGTGTTGACGGCACCGACATGCTGGCCTGCGTGCGGGTGATGCAGGACGCCGTAGCCCGGGCGAGGGCCGGCGAGGGCCCCCAGTTGGTGGTGGCCTCGATGCTGCGCCTCACAGGGCACGGTGAGCATGACGACGGATCCTATGTGAATCCAAGCCTGAAAACATCCGGGCTTGGTCGCGACAACCTTGAGGTGGGGAAGGCCCAGATGATCGAGCATGGCTTTGCTGACGCGGCTGAAATCGAGGCCTGGGAGCGGCGTGATGCGGAGATCGTGCAGGAGGCCGTGGCCATGGCGCAGAGGGAATCGCCGCCCGACCCGTTTCAGGACGACTGGTTGGCCTATTCAAACCCGGCTTTGCAGAACCGTTAACCGGGAAAAAAAACAGATAATTTGATGAGTGACGTAACCTACATTGACGCGATCCATGCCGCCCTCGGCACGGCGTTGGAAAACGACCCGCGTGTCTTTCTCTACGGCCAGGACATCGGGAAGTTCGGCGGGGCATTCAAGGCAACCAAAGGCTTGCAGGACAGATACCCCGGCCGCGTGCTCGACGCGCCCATCAGCGAGGATGCTATGGCTGGCGTGGCCATTGGCGCGGCCATCGAGGGGGCGCGCCCTGTGCTCGAGATGCAGTTCGCCGATTTCTCCTCCGTGGCTTTCAACCAGATTGTCAACCAGGCGGCCACCCACTTCTACCGCACCGGGGTTCCGGTGCCCCTGACCCTGCGTCTGCCCTCGGGTGGCACGCCCGGGTCCGGACCGTTCCATAGCCAGAGCATGGAGTCCCTTTATGCGCACTACCCCGGCCTTGTGGTGGTGACGCCCGCGACCGTGGCGGACGCCTACTCCATGCTGATGGAGTCGATCGAAATGGACGATCCCGTCGTCTACTGCGAGCACAAATTCCTCTACCGCTGGCTGAAATCATCCAGTTTCGACGGTGACAACCTGCCGATCGGAAAAGCACGGGTCACCCGGTCAGGCAAGCATGCCACCGTGATCACCTACAGCGCCATGGTGCACGAAGCGGTACGCGCCGCGGAGATGCTTCATGCCGAAGGGGGGTGGGAGATCGAAGTCGTCGACCTGCGCTGTGTCAAGCCGTTGGATACCGATACCATCATCGCATCCGTGGCCCGGACGGGTCGGCTGCTCGCTGTCGGCGAGGCCTTCCCCTGGGGGGGTGTGACCGCCGAGGTCGTTTCCCGCGTTTGCGCCGACGGCTTCCATTTGCTGGACGCACCACCTGCCAGACTCAATGCGCGCGACACCCCGATACCCTACCACCCGAAACTGTGGGCGACGCATCGTCCCACGCCCGAATCAATTGCCGAATCATTGCGTAAGTTGCTGAATTACTGATGATTGCTATCAAATTTACTTAAATAAAGTCATGCCAAAAGTTCCTATTCTGATGCCGCAACTGGGGGAATCCATTGCCGAAGCCACGATTGTCCGTCTGAACATAGCCGTGGGTGAATACGTGGTCCCGGATCAGGAAGTCATCGAGGTTGAGACCAACAAGGCGACGATGGGAGTCACGGCACTGTGTGCCGGTCAGGTGGTGCAGATTGTGGCTGAAGAGGGTGTCAGTTATGCCGTGGGCAGCGTCTTGGGAATGCTTGAGGTGACCCAGGAGGAACTGGAGCGCACCGGGGAGAAATGCATGGACGAGCTTGCCATGGAGGCGACGGGTTCCCCGCAGACGTCGGGTGACGATGGCGGTTTGGAGTCGAACTTGCACTTTAAGACGGAAGATGAAGGGTATCATGAGCCGGTATTGGTGGAGCCGAACATCAAGGGTTTACCTGTGCCGGCGGGAAAAGGTGGGGCGCATTACATTTCGCCGCGGATGAGGGCGCGGATGACCGAACTCGGTCTTCGCGCGGCCGATATTTCTGCCATTTCCGGCAGTGGTGCGGGTGGGCGCGTGACCGTGGAGGACCTGGAATCGTTTCTTGAGTATATTTCAACGTGGCCGCACACCAAGGCGTCACCGATGCGCCTCGCGGTGGCGGATGCCATGCGCCGCAGTTGGACGCGACCACTTGCCACGGTAGCTCGCCCGCTGGTGATGGATAAGATCCTTGATCATCGCAGCAGCCAAAACCCGAAACCGGGGCCCGCACTCTATATTCTCCGGGCGCTGGCGCTGGCGCTGGCAGAAAATCCGACCACCGCCGGCTATCTCATTGGTGAAAGCGTGGTGCACCCGCGTGCCTTCGACATCGGGGTGGCGGTGCAGGTCGATGACGGCGTGCTGGTTCCGATCATCCGCAATGCTGACACCAAGACGCTTAGCGAGCTGGTGGAAGACTACAATCGGCTTGTCGATCTGGCGCGTAGTCGCAAGCTTCCTGGGGACGCGACCCAGCACGGTATTGCCACCGTGACCAACTTCGGCACTTTCGGCCTCACCTGGGGCACTCCGATTCCGCTGCCGAATGAAACCTTGATCCTGGGTCTTAGTGCCGGCGTGAAGCGTCCGGTCTGGAGTGATCAGGCGGGTGCCTTCATTCCCGTGACCGAAGCCGAGATCGACCTGACTTTCGATCACCGCGTCGTTGACGGCGGGGGGGCGGGGATGCTGCTGAACCGCATTTCCGAACTGCTGCAGAAGCCGGAGTACCTGTAGTGCGAGTGGTGCCTGTGTTTCGCGCGGTGCCCTTGAGGTTCCGGTCACCGTGGGCGAGGTAGCGAGAATGCTTTTAAAAAACATTCTGGCAGGCCCGTGGGATTGCCGCCATTTCTCCTGATGGACGCGGGAAGTGGCTACTGGCGTTGTGCCGGCACGCGCACGGGCGGGGTGCTGGCGCTGGGTTTGTTTTTCGGCGTCACGAAGTCGGAGCGTTTTTTCTGGAGGGGGGCGATGGTGCTTTGGCTGATCTGGTAGATGCGATCTTGGAACATCACAGGCACAGCGGCATCATTTTTCTCCGCGCTGACCTTGACGGTGAGGAGATAGGACGGTTGGAGGGCGGGCAGACGGGGGTCGGCGTCAGGGTCCTTGGGCTTTTCCTTTTGTGGCCAGAAATCAAGGACGTAGGTCAGGCCGGTGAAGGTGGTGATCACTGCCTGGCGCTTGAGTTTGACGTCCGGATCGGCGGATTCAGCGGCCTCGTTGCTGCTCAGGACATCTTGGAATGTGGCGTAGCTGAAGAGATCGCGCAGTGGGTTGGTCGAGGTGAGCTGCATGGTTTCCTGGTCGGTCATGCCGTCGAGGGTGAGTTGTCCCTTGGGATTCGGGCTGCCATCGGTGTTCGGGTGCCTGACGAGTTTCCAGGGTGTGAAGTCGGGATCGGCCGGGGCGCTGAGGGCGATGGATTCGATCTGTTCGATTTGAAGGAAATCCTTGCTCAGCCAGTCCTTGGGCGAGGCGGTGATGCCGGGAAAGGTCTCGCCGACGGCGTAGACCCCGCTGTCATCGCTGGCGATGCGGATGAACCGGCCTCCGGCGCGGCTGGTGCCGGAGAATTTGCCGAAGAAGACCTCGGCGACGGTGGCGCCCTCCTTGCCGGTCATGGTGACCCGCAGGGCTTGCTCGTCGGGCTGGTCGCTTGTTGCAGCGAGGCCGAACCGATTGTAGTGCTCACCGGTCGACGGGTAACCTTGCGTGACCTCGAGTTCACTGAGGGCGCCGAGCAGGTTGCGGAGAAGTCCGTAGTTGATGGGGTAGTCGGCGCGCTCGGCAACGCCCCATTGCGGTTCGCCGTTGCTGTCCGAGCGCACGAGTCGGGTCGTTTGACCGCCCTGGCTCAGGGTGACGCTGGTGATGTCCCGGATGGGGAGGTTCTCGATCAGTCTTTGCCCCGGCCTGAGCTGGGTGCGGGTCACATGCTCGTCGTTGCCGTGGAATTTGACGATGTAGGCGGTGATGCCGAGCAGGATGGCGATGGCCCAGAGGATGATGACGGTGCGGGATTTCATGGGAGTGTTGGAGTCGGGAAGTCTGGAAGTCGGGAAGTCTGGAAGTCTGGAAGTCTGGAAGTCTGGAAGTCGGGGAGGTTAGATGGCGCGGGTGGTTTTGCGGCGAACGAGCCAGACGCCGAGGCCGCTGAGGGCGATGAAGGCGGGGGTGATGCCGACGGTCATCCAGGTGATTTTCGAATAGAGGCGGTCTTTCTTGTCGCGCAGGCCCTTTTGTTTTTCGCGGAGTTCGCGGCGGAGTTTGATTTGCTGGGCTTGGAGTTCGCGGATTTTTTGTTCCTGTTCCGGGC
Source organism: Oceaniferula sp. (assembly GCA_041548785.1). Classification (GTDB taxonomy): domain Bacteria; phylum Verrucomicrobiota; class Verrucomicrobiia; order Verrucomicrobiales; family Akkermansiaceae; genus Oceaniferula. Next base: position 53,219 of record JBFERY010000007.1, on the reverse strand, counting down.
TGAGTATGAGTGCCTTGCCCTGGGTTTTTTGCGACTGGAGTTGTTGCAGTTGGGTAACGATGTTGTCCATGGACTGGCGGGCCTTTTCGACTTCGCCGCGCAGTTCCTGTTCGAATTCGGTTTCCATTTCCTTGATGACGGTGAAGGGGCGGGTGGTGGCGGCGCGGCTGCGGGAGCCGATCAGATGCTTCGAGCCGGTGCACTGGTCGAGGATGTTCTGGAGCAGTGCGGCGTTGTTATTGACGGCGACGAAGCCCTGGACGCTTTGCTGGAAGCAGGCGGCGTCGAACAGGAAATCGGCATCGGAGACGAGGTAGACGGAGCTTTCCGATTGGGCGGTTTTCAGGGCGGTATCCGTTTGGGCGGTATCGCTTTTCCCGGGCGACGGGGCCGGCTTGGAAGGATCTTCCTTGGGGGCGCTGGGGTCGCCTTCGGGGAAGGCGGTGTTGAATTTGCCCTTGAGTCGCATCACGATGCCGTAGTGTTTGCCGGTAGGGGCGCTGCGCGCGAACAGTCCCGGGTCGGCGCGGGTGGCGGACATGCCGGGGATGAGCACGACTTCATCGGATGATTTGACAAGGGTTTCGATGGCGACACCGCCGCCGCCATTGATGGTGAATCCGCCGGCAAGCGGGAAGTAGAGGTTCTCGAAACCCTTGGTGATGATTTCATCCCTGGAGGAGATGGCCTCGGTGCTGAGTGAGAGGTGGGCATACATCCGTTGGTTGTTGCCGAAATCGGTCGCGTATTTCCCATCGGCAATGACCGAGGTGCTGTCCATGCCAATACCCCAGGCCTTGAGCAGGCTGCTCAAGGTGGATGATTTTGGCACGCCGCCCATGCCGCGCATCCGGGGGTCGCCCTGGGGGGCGGTGAGGGCGAAGGAGTCGAGGCAGGCAACGACGATTCCACCTTTGAGCAGATATTGGTCGATGTGGAATTCGGTTTGGGGGGTGATGCCGGCGGGGTGGACGAGCAGGAGCACGGGCAGTGTTGCCGGGTCGAGCTCACCTGGGCTCATTCCGAGGTATTGCAGATCGTAGCGTTGCTGGAGGTGCTGGTAGATGATCCACGGTTGCTGCGGTTGCTGGCCGGGTTGTTGGGCGGGTGAGCCGGCAAGAGGCAGGGTGGTCATCAGCCCGATGCCGGGTTTTTTGAAGGTGCTGACGTTGGCGATGGCGCTGGAGAGGTTGTACTCTAACATTGTTTCGCCGCTGGGGTCGAGGAACGGGATTGTCGTTTGTTGGTCGAGGCAGGAGATGGAGAGCCCGAAGTAGAGGTTTTCGTCATTGACGCGCTGACCCTGGATGCCGTCGAGATTGGCCGAGTCCTCGGCGTCGGTATCGGGTTGGGGGTCGAGATGTTCGATCCGTATTCTCCCCTTGGCGAGATGGTTGTAGCGCTTGAGCAGGTCATCGACTTTGCGCATGTAATTTTTGATCCGGCGCGGCATCGCCTCGCTTTTTCGGGTGGCGTAGTAGCGGATGATGACGGGGGTTTCGAGCTCGCCGAGAATGGCCTTGGTGCCGTCGGTGAGTGTGTGGCGTTTATCCTCGGTGAGATCAATGTTGCGATTGCCGATGCTGGTGGAGCGCACCAGCCAGTTTGAAAATACGACGATCAAAACCACAGCTGCAATGCCGAGGACTGCGCGGAATGTGGGGTGGGTGATTTTTGCTTTGGCCATGGGTGGGGGGAGTCTGGGAGTGTGGGAGTCTGGGAGCAGAATTGATTGACGAGTGATGATTGTTGATTGTCGATTTTCGAAGTAGGCTTCCGCCTCTGCGCCAGCTCTTTACTTCAGCAATCGACAATCGTAATTCATCAATCATCAATCGTCGTCAGGAGTCGGGGAGTCTGGAAGTCTGGAAGTCTGGAAGTCTGGAAGTCTGGAAGTCTGGAAGTCTGGAAGTCTGGAAGTCGGGGAGTGTGGGAGTCGGGTTGGTTAGGAGCGTTTGGCGTTGAGGATGGCGCTGGTGCTGAGCAGGCAGGCGGTGATGATGGAGGCGAAGTAGACAAGGTCCTGGATGCGGACGGCACCCCGCAGCAGCGGCTGGTAGTGGTCGAGCACGGCGGTGGAGACGATGGCGTCGGTGGTGGTCTCGGAGAAGGTCTGGGCGAAGACGCGCACGACGTGGTCGAATCCGATGACGACCAGGAGCACGCAGATGCTGCATGAAATGATGAGGCAGGATACCTGGTCGCGGGTGAAGGCCGAGATCAGGCAGGTGATGGCGAGGAAGGTGCAACAGATGAGGAAGCTGCCGATGTAGCCGGAAAAGATGGTCAGGTTATCGGGGTTTCCCAGGGTGTTGACGGCCATGACCATGGGGTAGGTGAGCAGGAGGGCGATGAACCAGACCACGATGGCGGCCAGGTACTTGCCGAGGATGGCGGACCAGGTGGTGGTGGGGAAGGTGCCGAGCAGTTCGATGGTGCCGCTGCGTTGCTCGTCCGACCAGAGACGCATGCCGAGCGCGGGGGCCAGCAGCATGAAGATCCATGGGTGCCAGAAGAAAAACGACCACTCGAGGTTGGCGTCGCCGGTTTGGATGAAATTGCCCAGCGTGAAGGTGAGGAAGAGTGACATGAAGAGGAAGATACAGATCACGGCGTAGGCGGTGGGCTGGGTGAAGTAGCTCTTCAGTTCGCGTTTGAAAATGGTGAACATGGGTTTGTGAGTCGGGAAGTCGGGAAGTCGGGAAGTCGGGAAGTCGGGAAGTCGGGAAGTCTGGAAGTCGGGAAGTCGGGAATTAGGCGGTTTCGTGGGTGGTGAGGTTGCGGAAGAGGTCCTGGAGGGAGTTGGTGCCGGATTGTTGGCGGAGTTCGGCGGGTGTGCCGTCGGCGACGATGTTTCCTTGATCGATGATCAGGGCGCGGGTGCAGGCGGCATCGACTTCCTCGAGGATGTGGGTGGAGAAGAGGATGGCTTTGGTTTCGCCGAGGCGTTTGATGAGTTGGCGGACTTCGTGTTTTTGGTTGGGGTCGAGGCCGTCGGTGGGTTCGTCCAGAATGAGCACGTCGGGGTCGTGGATCAGTGCCTGGGCGAGGCAGGTGCGGTGGCGGTATCCTTTGGACAGGGTGCCGATGGATTGGGGCGCAACATTTTGCAGGAAGCAGGTGTCGATGGCGGCGTCGACCGCGGCTTTGCCTACCTTGCCGTGGAGTCCGCGCATGGCGGCGCAGAATTTCAGGAAGTCGCGCACGGTCATATCGTTGTAGAGCGGGGCTGACTCCGGCAGGTAGCCGATGTGGCTTTTGGCGTGTTTCGGGTGATCAAGCACCGAGATGCCGCAGATTTTGGCATCGCCACTGCTGGGAGAGATGAATCCTGTGACCATACGCATGGTTGTGGACTTGCCCGCGCCGTTAGGTCCGAGAAATCCCAGGACTTCTCCTTTTTCGACAGTGAATGAGAGGTTGTTGACGACTGTTTTGGAGCCGAAGTGTTTGCTGAGATTGCTGACTTCAATCATGATTGGGAATGGGTCTGCCCGAAGTGGGTCTGCCCGAATTCGCTCCGGGACAGTAACTCCGAACTTTCTACATGCTGGTGATAATTCAAGCGTAAAATCGTGAACCTGCAGAACGAGGTCGCCGCAGATGAATTAGGCCAGCTTTTAGTTGCTGGAGGTATACACGAAAAAGCAGGATATGCATAGCCTAGGATTGTTCTCGCCGAGCAATATATGCACAGTTGGACTAGCGTGCGCGCGGTGTTTTAACAAATAACCGCACACATAATCATGTTACATGAACCAGCCGCTCCGGCGGAAAAAGATAAGGCCTCCAAATGGAAGGCTAATTTGGGTCTCAAGCTGTTCTTATTATACAGCCTAACTTATATCGCCTTTGTCGGGATCGCCGTGTTCTCGACCGAGTCGATGAAAACGCCGGTCCTCGCTGGTGTCAACCTCGCGATCATCTTCGGAACTTCTCTGATCATTTTCGCCATCATCCTAGGTGTTGTCTACAACCATTACTGCACCAAAAAGGAAGATGAAATGAAAAAGAAGGGGGAGGCTGAGTAATGAACTATACAGCTAATCCGATCGCTATCACCATCTTCCTTGCTTTTGTGGGGCTGGTGTTAGGTATGTCTTTCTACTTTGCCCGCAAGGCAAAGTCAGCCGAGGGGTATTTTGCGGCAGGTGGAAATGTCCACTGGTTTGTCAACGGTGTTGCCTTCGCTGGCGACTATCTTTCCGCAGCCTCTTTCCTAGGCATTTGTGGACTCATCGCCACGATGGGTTATGACGGTTTCCTCTATTCTGTCGGCTATCTGGCCGGGTGGATGGTTGCCCTCTTTGTAGTGGCCGAGCCGATGAAGCGTTTAGGTAAGTATACCTTTACGGATGCACTGGATGCCAAGTTCAGTTCGAAAGGTATCCAGCTTATGGCAGCCATCAGCACATTGGCAGTCTCACTCTTTTACCTGATTCCACAGATGGTGGGAGCGGGAGTGTTAGTGACTCCATTGTTAGGAATGCCTCACTGGGTCGGGGTGATTATGGTGGGGGCTATTGTGATCACGATCGTGGCCACCGCCGGCATGACCTCCACCACCTACGTCCAGTTTCTCAAAGGCGGCCTGCTCATTATCTTTTCGATCGTTCTCTCTGTGATGGTTCTGAATAAGGGGCTGACCACGGAGCCGCGGGAGGAAACGTTCTTCCCTGAGAACATCAGTGCGGCCGACGCCCTACAGGGAAAGGCTGAGGGGTATAGTTTCCTGAAGACAATTGACGACGAAAAATCCGGCCTCACCTTTGTGAAGCTAAAAAAAGACGGTGTCGCTGGCTGGTGGATACAAAAAGGCGATGTGCTTGAAGAGGCGCAGTCGAAGACCATCACAGCTGGTGGCGAAACTCTCTACAATGGTGCGCCTATGGAAGACAATAAATTCAAGTCCGTTGGATATGTGTCCAAGTTGGTTGACGAGGACGGTAACGAGATCAAGGAGACCGGCAGCGTTGGTATCTTTGAATACTTCAAACTCCTGAACAAGGCAGATGTCGTTCGTTATCCGAAAAGCAAGATTGCCAAGCTTGATGACGAGGGCAACAGCGTGCAGGTCTTTTGTCCGGTGATTACCTCCGGCTCTGAGTTGCTGATCCCCGGTCAGAAATTCAAGATCAAGACCGGCTTAGGAAAGCTGAACTTCATCTCTCTGATGCTGGCTCTCTTTTGTGGAACAGCAGCTTTGCCACACATCCTGATTCGATACTACACAGTGCCCTCGCCACGTTGTGCACGTAAGTCGACCATCGTCGCGATTGGATCCATTGGCTTCTTCTACATCCTGACTCTTTTCATGGGCTTCGGCGCCATGACGATGGGAGTGATCGATGTGGAAAGCGGTAATATGTCGGCTCCGTTACTGGCCAAAGCCTTTGGTCTGATACTCTTTTCTATCATCTCGGCCATTGCCTTTGCCACTGTGCTGGGCACCGTGTCCGGTCTGATTGTTGCGGCCTCCGGGGCTGTGGCGCATGACTTGATGGACCGGTATATGGGTATAAAAATGACCGGGATACAGAAAGTGCGAGCAGGTAAGATCACGGCCGTAGTGGTCGGCATTGTGGCGATAATCCTGGGTATTTCCTTCAAGGGAATGAACGTTGCGTTCCTGGTTGGTTGGGCCTTTGCAGTGGCGGCATCGGCGAACCTTCCGTCGATTGTCATGCTGCTCTTCTGGAAAAAAACGACGGCCAAGGGCATCGCATGGTCGATCGGTGTCGGCATGATTTCCGCGCTCGGCATCATTCTAACCTCGGAGAGTATGTTCCTGCAGTATGGCATGGAGAAAACCGATGCACTGCACGCGTTGAATAACCCAGGCATTATCTCGATCCCGCTTGGATTCCTAACCTTGTATGTGGTTTCACTGCTTACGCAAAAAGACAATCACGGACTCAAGGATGTTAGGTAACACATTACCTCAACCAGGTCGGGGAATGATTCCCCGGCCTGATTCAAATTTTCAACCTAAATTATTAACTCAATTATTACACAACCATGAAAATCACATCAATCGCTCTCGCCGTTGCGCTGACATCTCAGCTCTACGCCGGTGAGCCTACCACCACCCAACCTGTTGGGAAAACAGACTACGGAGAGTTCTCCGGTCGCATCCAGTATCTTGGGATGTATCGCGACTACGAAATATCCCATGGCCACGCATCTACTCTAGGGTTTGTGCTTGGTTACCAGTCTCCTGAATTCGGAGGTTTTGATCTGGGCTTTGCCTACAACTATGCGGCCACTCTCTTTGACGGAGGCAACACTGCCTTGCCTGCAAATGATGATATCAACGTCTTGAATGAAGGCTGGTTACGTTACACCCTCGGGGGAGATGATACGGCTACGAGCATTACCGCAGGCCGCCAGATTATCAACAGCGAGGTGTTTCGCGCCGATGACTATCGTCAAAAAGCGCGGGCTGTCGAAGCCTTCCAGATTACAACCAAAAGCATTCCCAATACTCGCCTGACTGTGGGACACTCCATCCGTCTTAGTAACTGGATTGATGCTGGAGATCGTTGGGACTTTAATGATTTTGGTGACGTGTTTGGCGTTGGTTATGACACCGATGGTATCACGTGGATGGAACTCGACTATACAGGTATCGCAAATCTGAAGTTATCCGTTTATGACGCCTATGCTTGGGATGTTTGTAATCTGGTAGGCACTCGCATTGAGTATAAGATCTGTGACGAAGCCGCGATTATAGGCTACTACCGCCACGAAAGTGATGTTGGCCGGGGAGTCGCGCATAACGCTGATGTTTATGGATTATCTCTCCGTCAGAAAGTCGGTCAGGTTACTCTGGAATCGGGATACTTTGGTGTCCGTGGAGCTGACCTCTATTTTCAAGAAGCCACCACTGGTATCAACCACCCGTTGGGAGTTTCAATGATGATTCGTGGGTGCCAGTTTAATGAAGGTTCGGATACCGCCTTTATCAAAGCGGTAACCAAGATCAATAAAACCGTGCTCTACGCTCTCTACAGCCACACTTGGTTGGATACCGCTGCGGTTCCGTTCGATTGCCAGGAGCTCAATGTTGTGGTCAAACACCCCATCACGGATGAACTGACAATCGCTTTCAAGGGGGGGATAGCTGATCGTGATGGCAAACGTGGCACCACTGACAACTTTGCCACAGATGCTCGCATATTTCTGACCTACAAGTTCTAGCAACTCTGATTCAAGCTGAATTAACTTGGGCCTCCGGCGTTGGTTTCGTTGATGAAACGGGCTATCGCCGGAGGTCGCTTTTCTGGGGGCGAGAGCTTTTCTAGCAGAGTCTTCACGGAGCGGCTACTCCGAGGAAGTCATAGCTTAGTTTGGTTTGAAGGACAGGAATACGGGAGAGCACCGACTGAAGGTTGTCGCGCTCGACATCGGTCAGGGATTCAATGTTGAAGTCATCGGAATCAAGGCTGAGCTCGGCGTGTGCTTCGATCTGGTTGAAGAATCGGAGCCGCCACAGGTAGTCGAAGATGTAGGCTGTCTCGCGGAAGGACGAGTTGTCGAGTACGTCCGCTTGGTGAAGTTGCTGGAGCCGTTCCAAGGTTTCGGGTGCAGAAATACCGTGTTTGATCGCGTAAATGCGGGCGAAAGTTTCAAGAGGGCGGATACACTCCTTGAGGTTGATGGTTTTTTGTCCGCCTCGTTTTTCGGTGCGGATGTGGCCGAGCAGACCGATAGGGGCCATGTAGCCGAGGCAGTTTTTTGCGTAGTGCATGAAAAACTCCTGATTATCACGGGTGCAGGTTTGCACATGCTCGTGAAGCTTATGCACGAGGCCGACCTCGCCATGGGAACAGCGGATATCGAGAAAGACATTGAGTTCGAGAATGGTATCAGGCGAGGCTTGGCTGATCCACTGGGTGAAGTTGTTTTTCCACTCGCCCAGAGAGAGGCACCACTTAGGATTGGCTGCCATGATGCCGCCTGGGCAGTAGGGATAACCAGCTTGTTTGAGTCTGCCACAGACATCATCAGCAAGCTTAAGAAAGTGGAGACGCGTCGCAGCCAGGCTGTGTTCATCAACGTCGTCAAAAACGAGTGCGTTGTCCTGATCAGAGAACATCGTCATTTCATGGCGGGCGTTGCTGCCGAGAGAGAGGAAGGCGAAAGCCGGGGCAGGGGTGTTCGGTTGTTCTGAGCCTTCGATGGAGAGTTGGATGAAACGTTGGATCGCCGCATCGTAGGCCCCGCCGATGGTGTCGCGAAGAATGACTGGTCGCACCCCTTGATCAGTCATGGAGCGTACGAGTTCAGGTAGTTGTTTCAGCGATTGAATGACCTGGCTGGATGTCGCACACTCTTCAATCTGGCGTTCGATGTGTTGTTCTGCCCCTTTGCCTGAATGTGGCGCGGCATGGGTGAATGCCTTAAGGGTGTGTTGTTCACCACGACTGATGGTGCGGAACGAGATTAGGTGTCCGTTTTTCTCAGGAAAAAAGATGCGGGAGGTAGATACGAGCATATCAAGTGACTCGCCATGTTTGGTGATGATGCGTGCTTCGTACTCGGCGGAAGATGTCTCGTGGTTGTAAATTTTCTTCAGATGTTCCTCGGCGAAGCTGTTGATTTCGCAGTCAGGGTCGAGCAACTGCCATGCTTTCATTGCTGCGAGTTCAGATTCACCGTATCCGGTCATTCGTCGCAAAGTGTTGTTAGAATAGATTGTTTCACCGCCGACTTCGAGCACGTAGCCTTCGTTGGAGCTCTCGACCAGCGCCCGATAGCGGTCCTTGGCTTCGCGCAGCCCTGTTTCTGCGTGTTTACGGTCGATTTCTATTCGCCGACTTTGAAAAACAATATTCGCCAGCAGTCCAAGCAGAATGACCACGATGACTCCGTCCGCGATCAGCAGATTGCGGGAAAGCTGGCTGATTTCCTGCTCCACATCGTTGATGTAGACACCGGTGCCAACCACCCACTGCCAGTCGGGCACACCCTGCACGTAGGAGAGCTTTGGTTCGGTTCGGGATGCATCATCCATCCACTGCCACTGGTATTTCAGGTATCCCTCGTTGTCCTTCTTGACCACTTCGACAAATTCCACAAACAGTTTCTTGCCACTCTTGTCTGCCCGATCGGTGTAGTTAGTTAGATCACGGCCTACTAATTCCAACCGATAAGGGTGCATGACCATATTCGGATGCATGTCGGTAATCCAGAAGTAGTCCTTCTGGTCGACCCCATAGCGGAGTTGGGATACCTCGAGTGCAGCCTGTCGTTGTGCTTCGGCGCGCGTCATTTTGCCACTTTTCTCCTCCTTTACGTAGAAATTGATGATGCTGGTAGCGGTGGATGTTAGCTCTTTGAGCATCTCCTTTTTCTGATTCATCATACTGTTACGAAAAACAGGCAAGATGATGGCAAATGCGGAAACAGCAAACAGGATGGCGGCGATGGCGGTCGGCCAGACAATACGCAGGTAGAATCCAGGTGAGAGCTTGCGGGTTGATTTTTTGTGTCCTGGGTAGGCAGAACCTTTAAAATACTTGGAAAGTTCAGCCTCGCTCAGAATTCTCTCCACGGCGGGGCGGCCATTGCTTTCGTGATATTTCTCGGTGAAGGTGCCACGCTCAAAATCCTCTTGGAGTGGGATGAATCCATCATAGTCGTCGCGGATATGCTGTTCAAAAACCGCCTTGATCTGCTCCCGAGGATATTGACCTTCAAAGGCCTTGTAAGCATCCTCCAGAGCTTCTGCGCAGTGCCTATATTTGCGGTGGTTGTAGGGGTTGAAGCCGTCATCCTTACCGCCCGATTGGAGGAATAACCCGAAGCTTTCAGCATCAAAAAAACCATCGATCCACTTGTGGATATCCTCGGCACGCACCCCAACCAGTTTTTCGGTCCGATCTGCGTGGGTGGCAATCTTCATGGGGGTCCATTCTAATGAATTCGTGGCACGATTCAACACCTAAGCCAGCCCTGATGTGTAATCGGTGTGGATTTCCCAGTAAGTGACGTTTGACGTTTATGCAGGACTCCGTTACCACTTAGCCATGAACGAGGTTGAAGCGGCGGGGAAAATTCTCAAAAGCATGCTGGCGAAGCTGGGGTATCAGGTCGGCCTGGAAGTGACGGAATCGGACGATGGTCCGTGTTTGAACATTGAGACGGATGCGGGGCCGCAGTTGATCGGGAAGGATGGGGACCGGCTGGAGGATCTTCAGTATTTGACCAACCGGATATTAAACAAGCATTATCCGGATGCGCGGCGGGTGAAGGTCGATTGTGACCATTACCGGGCGAAGAAGGAGGAGCGGCTGATTGAGACGGTGCGGGAATTGGCGCGTCAGGTGCTCGAGGATGGCAAGGTGCGCAAGGCCCCGCCGTTGAATGCCTATTACCGCAGGCTGGCTCACAATGCATTGGCCGAGATCGAAGGGGTGGGCACAAGTTCACCGAGGGGGGACTCACGCTACAAGCGCATTGAGATTTCCAAAAAATGACGGATGTTGTCGCCCCGGGGAGCCTGGGAAAAAAACCCGTGTATTCTTCGGTTTCCGTGGTGTAGTGTCGGGCGGTCGGCCAAGGTCATCCTGTCTGTTCCATTGAGACCTTTCCCGGAATTTAAGATTATCAGTTATGAAAACACATCGACTCGTTATGCCCGGGGATTTGAATCAGTATGGGTTTCTTTTTGGGGGGAGAATGCTCAGTTGGGTGGATGAGGCGTGCTGGATTGCGGCGAGTTTGGATTACCCGCAGTGCCAGTTTGTGACGGTGGGAATGGCCAAGGTGGAATTCCATCACGGCGTCGGCGAGGGCGTGATTCTGGAAATCGACTGTCGCAGAAAAAAGCAAGGGGACACATCGGTCAGTTATGAGGTGAGCGTGAATCGAGGGCGGTGCGACAACGAGGAGGTCATTTTTTCCACCTGTGTATCCTTTGTCAATGTGGATAAAAATGGAGACAAGTGTTCCATTTCCTGAGAGTAGTCGGCCGTCCTTGTTATGAACCGGATTGAAACGATCGATATCATCCTTGCGCTTGAAAAGTCCGAGGACCAGGAGGCGTGGCGGAAAAAAGTGGCGCGCAAGCTGCGGGTGCATCCGAAGCAGATCGAGCAGATGCGTCTGCGCAAGCACTCGATCGACGCCCGGCAACATGAGCTCAAGGTGCAACTGCGCATCGAGGTGGGTATTGGCATGCCGCTGCCGCCCGAGCCAGAATACAAGGCGGCCTACCCGCACGTGCCTAAGTCCGCCCGCACGATGGTGATCATCGGCTGTGGCCCCGCCGGGATGTTTGCCGCATTGCGCGCGCTCGAGCTCGGCTGCAAGCCCATTATTCTGGAACGCGGCAAGGATGCGTCGGCAAGGCGTTTCGACCTCGGCCCGATCATGCGCGAGGGAAGGGTGGTTGAGGACTCGAACTACTGTTTCGGAGAAGGAGGGGCAGGAACGTTTTCGGATGGGAAACTCTACACCCGCGCCACCAAGCGTGGCCCGGTGCGTGATGTTTATGAGACTTTTGTGGCACACGGCGCGCCGCCGCGCATCCTGACCGACGCCCACCCGCACATCGGGTCGAACCTATTGCCCAATGTGGTCAAGGCGATCAGGGCGAGCATTCTGGATGCGGGGGGCGAAGTGCATTTTGGCGCCAAGGTCTGCCGGTTGCTCCGATCGGGGGACGGCAAGAGGATGGTCGGTGTGGCCACCGCTGACGGGCGTGAGTTCACCGGGGACGCCGTGATTCTTGCCACTGGCCACAGTGCGCGCGACATCTACCGCTTGCTTGCGGAAGAAGGTATCCTGATGGAGAAAAAAACCTTTGCCGTCGGGGTGAGGATCGAGCATCCGCAGCCGTTGATCGACAGCATTCAGTACCATTTCAAACGGGGCACGGAGCGGCCACGGATTCTGCCCGCTGCCAGCTATCGACTCGCCTGTAAGATCGGAGGGCGCGGGGTGCATTCGTTCTGCATGTGTCCGGGCGGCTTCATCGTGCCCGCCGCGACCGAAAACGACGAGGTTGTGGTCAACGGCATGTCGCTGTCGCGGCGCGATTCCGCTTACGCGAACAGCGGTATGGTGGTGAGCGTGGAGCCGGAGGACACGGCGGAATTCGACAGCGAACACGGCATTCTTGCCGGCATCGCGTTTCAAAAATCGCTGGAAGTGCTGGCGGCGCAGACGGGCGGCGGCATGCAGAAAGCCCCGGGGCAGCGGGTGACGGACTTTCTGGCGGCGAAGGTTTCATCGACTCTGCCCGGGACCAGTTACGTGCCAGGCACCACCCCGGCGCCGTTGCACGAGATCATGCCTGCCTTTGTTGTGACCCGCATGCAGGCGGGGCTACGGAAATTTGGTCATGGCATGAGGGGATACATCACCGAGGAGGCGGGCTTGCTTGGGTTTGAAACCCGTACCAGCAGTCCGCTCCGTGTGCCGCGCGATGAGAATGACCTGCAGCATCCGGATATCCGCGGCCTCTTCCCGTGTGGCGAGGGTGCGGGCTACGCCGGAGGTATTATTTCTGCAGCGCTCGACGGGATGAAATGTGCTGAGGCTGCGGCGGCGGTATCCGTCTGATTAACTGGGTGCAAATCCGTGCGTTATGCAAATCCGTGCGGTAAAAAAACCTCACGGCCGGGGTGGCGTCGTGAGGTTGAAGGAGAGTAGCCCTACCAGGACTCGAACCTGGAATGACGGAATCAAAATCCGGAGTGTTACCATTACACCATAGGGCTGTTGAAGGTCAACAAGGTCAGCGATGTTGGGGCTTTGCAAAGTCCCTATGGGCTGACGGCGGAATTCTCTACGGTGAGATGATCTACTTTGCAATAGCGAAATGAAGAAAATCAATCAAAAGAGCGGGATTTGGCAAAATTTGACTCGCGGGCCGTCATAACCCGAGTAATAGGAGTGACACAGTACAAATAACGAGCTTCACATCTGGATGAATATAGTGTCCAATGGCAAGACGCCTCGGGAGCAGCCGGTCTGATAGGGATAAGCGTGAGCCTCCCGGTGCGGTTCCCTGTGCCATACCACTCCGAGACGCATTTTTCGACAAACGTAGATATCCCCCCACATTGCCCCCTCCCGAATCTCCGGTGCCTTTCGCTCGTTCTGATCCTCCGCCCCAAATCACACCCACCCTTACCTCGCACTTATAACTATGATCAAAAGACATCCTTTTTTCCTGATGGCGTTCACCGCGTTCACGCTGCTGGTGGCTTGCTCAGCCAAGGACAAAGCCTCTAAGAAGACCAGTGCCAATGCGGGTTATCGCACGGCAGCCATGTATGGCTCCGGGTTGCGCAATGCAGATATTTCCCTGCCCAGCAACCTGTCCGGGGTCACTGGCGTCAGTCATTCGCGCGGCCGCACAACCTTGCCCTATATCGCCATGACCTATGACGACGGGCCGCATCCGCAGAATACCCCGCGCCTACTTGACATGCTGCGTGAGCGCAACATCAAAGCCACCTTCTACGTGATCGGGCGCAGCGTGAACATGTACCCGCACATTGTCCGGCGCATCGTGGCGGAAGGCCATGAAATAGGGAACCACACCTGGACCCACCGCAAGCTCACCGCCCTCAGTGATGCGTCGGTCCGTCAGGAGATGAACAGCACCCGTGACGCCATCGTTGCTGCCTGTGGTGTCAAACCAAGGACGATGCGGCCACCCTACGGCGCACTGCGCCAAAGTCAGCGGGCATGGATTTACAAGGAGTATGGCTACCCGACGATTCTTTGGAATGTCGATCCCGAGGATTGGAAGCGCCCGGGGGTTTCCGTGGTTTCCTCGCGTATCATCAACAGCACGCGCAACGGCTCCATCGTGTTGGCGCATGACCTGCACAAGCCTACGGTCGATGCCATGCCTGCGACCCTCGACGGCCTGCTTCGCCGCGGATTCAAGTTCATTACGGTTTCCCAATTGCTCGCGCTGAACCCGCCCGCATCCATGACTCAGGCATCGCCCCAAGCTCCGGTAATGCCCGTTAGCACCTCCGTTGCCAGGTAATCCACTAGCTTCACAAGGGTTAAGAGGAGAAAGCGTCAAGAGCCTACATTAGCAACACGCCATGTTTGGGGAAGAGTATTTCAAGACACGCAAACGTCTGACCGACGTTGTTTTGCGTGTTTTGAGCCTTGCTGAGAAAACCGGGGCCGAGAAGCAGCCCTTGCTGGACAACGACATCACCAAGGGGCTGAGCAATCCGTTTCTTTTTGTCGTCTGCGGGGAAGTGAATGCCGGCAAATCGACCCTGCTCAATGGGCTCTTTGGGCAGGATGTCTGCAAGACGAATGTCCTCCCGGAAACAGATCGCGTGCAGTGGTACCGCTACGGCCAGGAAGATTGTGACAAGGAAATCACGCCCATCCTCGAGGAGCGGTTCCGGCCGATTGAATTCCTCATGGATTTCAATCTGGTCGACACACCCGGGACCAATTCCGTGGTGCAAGGCCACCAGGCGATCACCGACCGTTTTTTGCCGGTTTCAGACCTGATATTCTGGGTCTTTCCTGCCAGCAACCCGTGGGGTGCTTCGACCTGGGACTTTATTACCAAGCAAGACCAGGAAATGGTCGAGAAGTCGATTTTCATCGTCCAGCAGGCGGATTTGCGTGATGAGAAGGATCTGGCGGTGATTCTGGGCCATATGCATGATCTGTGTATCCAGCGAATCGGCCGCAGTCTGCCGATCTTCCCGGTTTCGGGAAAACTGGCTCTGCAGGCAAAAAAAGAGTCGCCCTTTGGCGAAAACCTATGGCGGGAGAGCGGCTATCCCGCACTGGAGAAGTATATCTCCGATGTGGTAGCGCATTCTCCGGCGAGACGCGATGTGCTCGGTCGGGTGCGCGACGCAGCCAACCAGGTCTTGCGCAGCATCGAGGACATGATCGAACTCCGCACGCGCCTGCTCGAAGAGAATGAAGGTTTTTTGCGCGACCTCGAGACCGAGGTCGACAAGGAGCGTGACAGGCAGTCGGCCGACTTTGCGGGCAAGTTTGCTGGCATGCGCGATGTTTTTTCCAGCCAGGGTGAGGAGATCAAGTTGCTGATGCGCCGCAAGATGAATGTCTGGGCATCGCTGCGAAGTCTTTTTGCCGCCGAGAATATCCCGAAAACGATCGAAACCGCGCTGGTGGACTCGGTCAAGGCTGCGGTTGAGCAGCAGGCGAGCGATGATGGCAAGCACCTTGTGGACGCGTGTCGCCAGCACTGGGAGACGGTCCGTCCCCGGGTGCGCGAGCGTCTTGCCGTTTCCCTCGGTGACTTCGACCAGGAGACGGGTGGGTTTGGGTCTACCCGCGAGCGCTTCATCAAGCGGATGGGGCGTGCCGCGCGACAGGCGGTGGTTAACCTCAAAATCCGTGGCGGGCTTGACATGCAGTTGGCCGACCGGCGGGCGGGCTTGAAAGGGTGGCTCTACGTCTTTCTGGTTCTGCTGCTGGCCTCGGGTGTGACCGGCGCCCTGAAGATCGCGCCCGACCCCTATCTGGCTCTGGGTCTGCTTGCTGGCGCCCTGACCACGATGTTGATCTTCACCTTCCACTCGCGGCGGACACGTGATGGGATCATCCGGTCCTTTGGCGAGAAAATCGACGACTCACGCATTCCCTTTGCCGATGCGCTCGGCAACGATTACAGGGACGGTGTGCGCGATTTCTACATCGAATACGGAAGTTTGTTAGGGGGTGTGCGCCGTCATATTGCCGACGCCAAACTCGAGCTTCAGCCGAATCTCGAGCAATGGAACGGGCTGTTCCTGGAACTCAAGGAAATCGAGCAGGATCTCTGATCCTTGGCATTTTATATCACTCCGCAAAACAGACGAGACGATTGATGATTGTTGAGGTATTTGGAAAAGCACTTCGTGACCAATGGGAGTTCCGGATGAATGACTCCTTTGGCTGCGTTTCTCCTTAGTCATGGTGCCCGATTAATCCCAATTGGCTCTCGCCATTCATGCGATGCCGGTTCACCATGCGTTCAATTATCATGCGACGCAAAGGAAGAGAAGGTGAGGCCCGGGAAAACAAACACGTCAAGGGGGGGCGGCCTAACAGGTCGGCCCGGTCACGTGCCGAGGAGGATTTGTATGAGCTCATTGGTGAGGAGGAATCGCCCTTGCTGCTCATCCTCGATTGTGTGCAGGACCCCCACAATCTGGGTGCCATCTTGCGTACGGCAGACGGTGCCGGCGTCACTGCCGTGGTGGCACCCAAGGACAAGTCCGCCGGGATCACGGATACCGTCAGGCGTATCTCGGTGGGCGCCGCAGACTCCGTGCCGTTTTTCCAGGTGACTAACCTCGCCCGCACGATGAAAAAGCTTCAGGACGCTGGCGTCTGGTTGGTGGGGACCAGCGATGCCGGCGCAGGCACGCTCTACGAAACAAAACTCACAGGCCCGCTGGCCATTGTGATGGGGGCGGAAGGTGCCGGCATGCGCCGACTGACCGAAGACGGTTGTGACTTTCTGGTTAAAATCCCGATGGCGGGTAAGGTGGAGTGCCTGAATGTCAGCGTCGCCACGGCGGTCTGCCTGTATGAGGCGGTGCGTCAGCGAGGGGTGGAGCAGTGAGCCGAGCGGCGCGCTGCCGCGTTACTCGAATGCGCTGATTTCCACGTGGAGGTCGTCACTGAGAGCCTCAATGGCGGTGGTGAGTTGTTCCAGGTCGGCATCATCTGTGAGGCAAACGGTGCCCGACGCATGAAACAGAGGATGTCCTGCCATCGCCGCGCTTTCGATCGATGTGTTAAGCTCTTCAATATTAGCTCCGACGTGGGAAATGGCCTGGGTCAGTTGGCTGACGATGCCGGGCCGGTCGTTGCCACAAATATCGATACGCAGACAGCGGGTATAAGGGTAGTCTGACCGTGGGCCTTCACCGAGGATATGGACATGGATGCCCTCGCTTTCGAGCGCCAGAAGCGCAGCTTCCAATGCCGGGGCATCGGTTTCAGGGCACTCGATCCGGACAATGCCCGCAAACTGACCTGCCAGACGCGCCATGCGGCTCTCCAACCAGTTGCCTCCACCTTCGGTGATGGTGTTGGAGAGTCGGCTCATGATGCCCGGACGGTCGAGGGCACAGAGGGTGAGAACAAGTGATGTTGGCATGGTGGTGGAGCGGGTTAGGGTGGAGGCAGGCGATTGTCTGAGCTATATCACACCGACAGCTGGTCTGGAAGTGTTATTCCACAATGACAGGAGTACCGAGCTTGGCGTGGTCGAAGAATTTTTGGGCCATCTTTGCGGGCATCCGGACGCATCCGTGGGACGCGGGGTATCCTGGAAGGAATCCGGCATGCATGCCGATGCCATAGTTGAAACGCATGAAATGGGGCATCGGTGCGTGTTTGAAATACTCACCCGGCCCGGGCTTGTGAAGTCGGATGTCGGCGTTGTTGTTGACCGTTTCGTTTGTTGCGCGGTTCTTAATGACGCCGTAGAGCGAAGATTTATGATCGATACTCTTTTGCGTGACCTTATAGCGCCCGGACGGCGTGGTATGCGCGCTGTCGCCCGACGAGATGGGGCTCACGCCGACCAGGGTCCCACCCTTGTAGAAATACGCTTTTTGTTCGGCGCGGACGATCCGGATTTTAGCCGGGCCAGTCACGCCGTCGCCATCCCAGTATCCTTGCGGTTGGTAGACCGGGGTGCCTGCGGACACGGGGAGGCCGGTTGGTTCGCCGTATCCAGCAAGATACTGGGTGCCGCTGGCAGGGCTGCCCGCGGGCACGTAGGGGACACACTGGCTGAGTAACATGGTTGCGGCACCGACAGCCGCTAAAGTAAGGCAAGGTAGATATTTCATGGAATAGGAGTATCAGGAATTGTGAATTAAAGCGCCGGAGGCAATGATGTCGCGGAATATGACTTCCTTTTTACGGCGGGTCAAGATGAGTTCTTGGTGGGAAATAGTGATGAGCATCTCGGTTGCGGGCGATTCCGCATGGGGCAAGATGGCGGGTTTCTTGCTTGCGCTGCGTGGCTTCCGTGGTTATCCAGCGCGCGTCACCCGACCGAACCAGCCATGCCTAATTACGATTATCGATGCGAAGAATGTGAGCACATCTTTGAGGTTTTTCAAAAAATGAGCGATCCCAAGTTGGAGGACTGCCCTCAGGACCGATGTCAGGGCAAGGTGAGGCGACTGCTGGGCACGGGTTCCGGGGTGATTTTCAAGGGTTCCGGGTTTTACCAGACCGACTACCGGAGCGATTCCTACAAAAAGGGAGCTTCGGGGGACAGCAAGCCGTCGAAGGCGAAAGGTTCGAAGGCGTGATTTTGAGGTGAATCGATCGGGCGGTCGCGCCTGATGCACGCACCCGGTTTTCACAGCGATTGCGCGTAGGTGTTGCATCGGTTGTGCCATCCCGCCTTCCAGCGGGCTTCGCCCCGTGCCGGTGGGGAGTTGCGGATGCGCCGATCGAGGCAGCGCTTGGCGGCGGCGGCAAACTCGGCAGCGGCGGCCTGCCCGGAGGTCACGTTTCGCATGTCCATGAGCACCCACATCAGCCCCCAACCTTGGCCTTGGTAACGTTCGGTCGGGTTGGTGCCATCACCTTTGAAATTGACGTAATCGATCAGCGCGTAAGTGCCGTTGCCGGTGGTGGCGACTTTCCGGTAGTTCTCCCGGATGCGGGCGCGCTGGGCCACGGGGGCGGCGGCCATGATTTTCGGCAGGGCGGAGCGGCTGGTCGCGATGATGTAGTCGGTCTGCAGAGCGACGTTGCCAGCCAGGTAGCTGCGCAGCGCCCTGAGCTTGGGGCCGTTGAAGTCGCGTTGGAAGGAGGCCTTGTCAGGCCACGGGCAGTGGCCGCTGGACGTCACCCACGCGGGGATGCCCATGCTGCCACGCTGCCGGGCGTAACGGATGAAGAGGGGGAACGACTCGGTCCAGCGTCCCCGAAACCCACGGGGATACCAGATGAAGTGGCCGATCCCCATGGAGGGAAACTCCTCACCATCGTTCCAGGCGGTGAGTCCGGCGGTGGTGCCGCCGGATTCATTCTGCCAGATTTTCCGGCCGATCTTCTGTTTCGATGCCGCACTGAGCCCGGTGCTGGCGGGTTGGCCGGCGGTGGTCGCGGCCTGGCGCTGCGCGGATGGGGGCACGGTCGAGGTGCGGTCGACGGGTGCACACCCCACCAGGGTGGCGAAGGAAACGCTCAGGGCGAGGAAGAACGGAGAGAATGCCGTGGGATAGACTTGCATGATGCGGGGAGAATACGCTCTAATGGCGGCACTCCAAGAAGAAGTTTCCATGCCCATCGTACTGAAATACCTGATTACCTCCGCATTGATTGTTTTGATCTCCGAAGTGGCCCGGCGAAGTGACAGGATCGGGGCGCTCATTGCGGCCCTGCCCATGGTCACCGTGCTGGCGATGACGTGGATGTTTTTCGAACTCAAGGGTGAGCAGCAAACGGAAAAAATCGCCAACCACGCGTGGTACACGTTCTGGTATGTGATCCCGACGCTGCCGATGTTTTTGCTGATGCCGTGGATGCTGCGCAGGGGGTGGCATTACGGCTGGTGCCTGCTGGCGGCCTGTGTGCTGACCGCGGTGCTTTTTGTGCTCACGGCGTGGGTGATGAAACGATTCGGGGTGGAACTGATGTGAGCCCACTGCCGGAGCATTACGCGGTTCCCGGACCAGGCGCCGGCTTGCCAGGGTGACGGCTTGAATTCCGTGCCGGCCTTTTGAGCTGAAAAGAGAAAACCCGCTTGCTATCAATGGCACAAATGTTGAGAATTAGGGATGCGCCTTTGCTTTATTCCTGACAAAGACTCGTATCCAGAGATGGCCGCCTCGAGATTCCCAGCTCAAGGGGTCTCGACGCAGGACTGCTCCCCGACAACGGGTCGACGCCCCGGGCTTGTGATCCATGAGTCATGGGGAAGAGGCGGAGTTTTGCAACGCATTGCCCCATGAAGGATAACTCACCCATTGCTCCCGAGCATTACAACAAACAGACGGTGAACCCTGAGGGGTTCCGGGATAAGCGTGGCGAGTGGCGACCGGCAACGGGGGTTGCGTATGCACCGATCTTCCGCTGGCCGGTCAGGGGCTTGAAATTTTTGCGCTGGCTGCAGAGCTATTTGTTTTCATGGAATATCCTCTATCTGGGTATCGCGCTGGCGACGTGGTTTTACTTCCAGCCGAGTCTCGCGACCTGTCGGACATTCCAGCCCGGTTGGATCGCGCAGATGTTTGTGCGCAACCTCGTGTTGCTCTGGATATTTTTCGGGGGCTGGCACTTCTACCTCTACTCGATCAAGAAGCGTGGGCATCGCGGTAAGTACTCACCCCGCTGGCAAAGTGAGAACGGGTCGACCTTCCTGTTCAAAAACCAGGTCTTTGACAATGTCTTCTGGTCCTGCACCAGCGGCGGCATCACGTGGACGGCCTATGAGGTGGTCACGATGTGGATGTATGCCAACCATCATCTGCCCTACCTCGACCCGAAATCCTCCCCGGTTGCATTCGTCTGCGTTTTTCTTGCGATCCCATTTTGGCGCGAATTCCACTTTTACTGGATTCATCGGCTGATCCACTGGAAGCCACTTTACGATCGCGTGCACTACCTGCACCACTACAACATCAACCCGGGGCCGTGGTCCGGGTTGGCGATGCATCCGGTGGAATCGATTGCCTATTTCAGCGTGACCCTGATTCACTGGATCGTCCCGTCGCATCCGATCCATTTTTTGTTCAACGCACAGCACACGGCGCTCACGCCCGCGGCGAGTCATTCCGGGTTCGAAGGGGAACTGGCCGAGAAAGTGAGTTTCGGGTCGTATTTCCACTACCTGCACCACCGTCACTTCGATTGCAACTACGGTGAGAGCACGCTGCCGCTCGACGAGTGGTTCGGCAGCTTCAAGGACGGCTCGCGGACGGATAGCGAAATGAGCGAAGCCCGTCGTGCCTACCACGGTTATGTGATCGATCGCATCGTCGATGAAAGCCATGAGGTGAAATCATTTTACCTGAGGCGTGAGGACGGCGCCCCGTTGGAAACCTACGCCCCGGGTCAGCACCTCATGTTCAAAGTGCCTACCGGCGAGAGTGGTGCCAGTTCGTTGCGGTTCTACACCCTGTCTGACATCGATGGTGGTGCTAACTACCGGATTTCGGTCAAACGGGAAGCCGCACCTGCCGGTCGGCCGGATCTGCCGCCGGGCAAGGTCTCCCATTTCCTCCACGACCATCTGAAGGTGGGCGACCGGATTGAGGCGCGCGGTCCGCTTGGCGACTTCACCCCGGACCTGCGCTCGAACAAGCCGATGGCTCTGGTGGCCGGAGGCATCGGCATCACCCCGGTCCTTGCCATGTTAAAGGGATGCCTGCGCCGGCACCCGAACCGGAAAATCAGCCTGTTTCTCGCCTTCAGGGACACCCGGCACCAGGTGTTTAAGGATGAAATCGAGGCCCTGATCAAACGTCATCCACAGGTGCGTTGTTTTACGTTTTTTGATGAGATGGAACAGGCGGATCTGGAGGCGATCCCGGATGCCTCGGCACAACGCATCAGTATCGATTTTCTCAAGGACGCCCTGCCGCACCTGCACATGGACTTCTACATCTGCGGTCCGCAAGCGATGATGGAAGCTCTAACCGACGGGCTCAGGCAGGCCGGCGTCAGCCAGGACCACATCCACACGGAGTCGTTCAATCAGGGCCGTCAGCCCAATGGCGAGGGTGCCATCACGACCGAGCGGCATGAAATCACCTTCGCCAGGTCCGGGAAAACCTACCCGTGGGATTCCGAGTTCAAAAACCTGCTGGAATTCGCCGAGTCCAACGGGATCTCGATGGAAGCCGGGTGTATGTTCGGCGAGTGCGGCGCCTGTGCGGTCAGGGTCGAGCAGGGCGATGTCGACTACAACTACGCCACCGCGACCCAGCCCCAGAAAGGCCATTGCCTGCCGTGTAGTTGTCGACCCCGGTCGCCGATGACCATCGACGCCTGAGCATCGACGCCTGACCATCGGGCTCGGTATCGCGCTCGGTATCGGCATCGGACCCAGCATTTGTTCGCCTGGGGTGCCGCCACGGGCTTGAATGGCGCTCAGTCATCAAAGCCGACGTCGGCAGGATTGTTCCTCCGGTCGGCGGCGGTGGTGGCGAGAACGTCGCAGCGTTCGTTTTCGGGGTGGCCGTTGTGGCCCTTGACCCATTTCCAAGTGACTTGGTGGCCTTGGACGGCGGCGTCCATCCGTTGCCAGAGGTCGGTATTCTTGAGCGGCTTGTTGGGTCCGCGTGACCAGCCTTTCTTTTTCCACCCGTGGATCCAGCCCTTGTCCATGGTGTCGATGAGGTACTTGGAATCGGAATAAACCGTCACTTCGCAGGGTTCTCTGAGCGACTCGATACCGGTGAGTGCGGCGAGGATTTCCATGCGGTTGTTGGTGGTTCTGGCGAAGCCGCCGCTGAGTTCCTTTTTCCGTCCCTGATAAACGAGCAAGGTGCCGAAGCCTCCGGGGCCGGGGTTGCCACGGGATGATCCGTCGGTGTAAATGGTGATGTGCTTCATCGGCGGCATGTCTAACGATGAATCCGGTGTTTAGGCAAGCTTGTTCTGCTTACTGGCTCACGGATGAAAGATAGCTTGATTCCATGCGTAGAGTGAACATATTCCGGCGCGAAAACCAGGCGCAAGTCGAATCAGTCGACCCACCCCGACTTACAAAGTTCCCCCGAACCACAGCTATCCCCATGAAAATCCGTATTGCCGTATTTGCTGTAGCCGCGTGCTTGACCCTGCCCAGCGCGGCGACGTCCGAGGCCGACCATACCCTCTATTTCAACGAGCCGGCCCAAAAATGGGAAAACGGGGGCTTGCCGATCGGTAACGGCTCGCTGGGAGGCGTTCTTTTTGGTGGCGTCGAACGTGGGGTGATGCAGTTCAATGTCGATTCGTTGTGGACTGGAAACGAAAATGCCGCCGGTCATTACCGCAACGAGATCAAGGGCGGCAGGTTTGGCTCGTATCAGAATTTTGGTGCGCTCATCGTTGAGCAGGCCTCCGGGGGTAAGGTGCCGCAGGGATACCGTCGCCAGCTCGACATCCAACGCTCGCTGCACACGACCCGGTGGAAGGTCGGCGAGGTGACCTACACCCGCGAAGCCATCGCCTCAAATCCCGACCAGGTGATCGTCTGGCGTTTGTCGGCGGATCAGCCTGGCCAGATCAGCACACGGGTTAAGCTCGAAGGCACGCACCCCGGCCTGGAGAAAGTGACCTACGAAGCCGGTGGGGTCGAGCTGCGTGGGCAACTGCCGAACAAACTGCAGTACGAGGCACGGGTGAGCGTCCGGGCCACGGGCGGCAAGCTGACCACGCTGGCCGACAGCGTCAGCGTCCAGTCGGCGGATGAGGTGCTTATCATCCTCGCAGCCGATACCAACTATGTGATGGACCATACCCAGGGGTGGATGCGGGCAAATCCTGCCGGCAAAGTGGTGCCGCGGATGAAGGCGGCGCTTACCAAGTCGTGGAGTGAGTTGATCAAATCCCATCAGAGTGATTACTCGGCACTGTATGACCGGGTGGTGCTTGATCTGGGAAAAACCAGCCCCGATGTCGCACTAAGGCCGATTAACCAGCGTATTCAAAATTACCGTGACCACGCCAAGGATCTGCCGCGCCCATGCCTTGATCCGGAGTTGGAGGCGATGCTGTTCAACTACGGCCGTTACCTGCTGATCTCATGTTCGCGCAAGGGCACGCTGCCAGCCAACCTGCAGGGGCTGTGGGCGAATTCCAACAAGCCGGCCTGGTTCAGTGATTACCACTCGAACATCAACCTGCAGATGAACTACTGGTTGTCGGAGACCACCAACCTGCCCGAGCTCTCCCAGCCGCTCTTTGCCATGCTCTCAGCCGGGGCTCCGGTTTACCGCAAGCATACCGCGGCGAAATACGGTGCCGACACCCAAGGCTTTGTCACCCGCATGAGCATCAACCCGTACGGCGGCTGCGGCTGGAACTGGAACATTGAGGGCACCGCATGGCTGTCCCAACATTTCTGGGAGAGTTACCAGTTTTCCCTCGATAAGGAATTTCTCAAAAAATCCGCCTGGCCGTGGATGCGTGACGTCAGCCTGTTCTGGCTACCCCGGTTGAAGGCACTGCCCGATGGTAGCCTGGTCGTGCCCAACGCGTGGTCGCACGAGCATGGCCCCCACGAGGATGGCACCGCCCATGCCCAGCAGTTGATGTGGGACCTTTTCACCAGCACCCTGAAAGCGGCTGAGTTGCTCGACACCGATCCGGAATTGCAAAAGCGGCTCAAGACCGCCCTGGCCAAACTCTACGGACCGAAAATCGGAAGCTGGGGGCAGCTGATGGAATGGATGGAGGAGAAAGAGCTGGAAAAAGGCAACCACCGTCACACCAGCCACCTGTTTGCCGTTCACCCGGGCAACCAGATTACGATGACCGGCCAGCCGAAACTGGCTGCCGCCGCCCGTGTCTCACTGACCAAGCGCGGGGAGGTCGGCGACAGCCGCCGTTCCTGGACCTGGGCCTGGCGCACCGCCCTTTGGTCGAGGCTTGGCGATGCCGAGCGTGCCCACGGGTGTGTTGCCGGCCTGCTGGCGTATAACACGCTGGACAACCTTTGGACCACCCATCCACCATTCCAAATCGATGGCAATCTGGGGATTCCCGCCGGCATGGCGGAGATGTTCCTCCAGAGTCACGCCGGAGAAATCTCTCTGTTGCCCGCACTCCCGAAGGTTTATCCCAACGGCTCGGTCAAAGGCCTGCGTGCCCGCGGAGATGTCATCGTGGACATGATCTGGAAAAATGGAAAGCTGACGGGGGCCACCTTGACGACCAAGCACGACCAGGTCGTCAAAGTCCGTATGCCCGGTGCGCAATCACCGCGCGAGATCAGGCTGAAAGCCGGTGAAGCCAAGAACCTTTTCTGATCGCTTGCCAGCGAGAGAGGCGAAATAGGCGGCGTGCTTGACCTCGATCACGGGCACGACCCCGCGCCGCCCCCGAGGAATTTTTCCATTCGGCCCCGATGACTATGCTGACAACATTGTCTCGAAAGCTAGGATGCACGCGCATGATTTTCACACCCCTATGCTTCACTTGTTAGGCTTCGCTCACAAACGGCTGACGTTCAGGTTCCGGGGACGGTCATTCCGCCTGGCCGATGTCCATGGCGAGGTGACCCATAAAATCCTCAGCTCAACCAAGCCCGGTTATAAATCGTGCAAACATTCTCAGGAACCGTCGTGGTCTGGTTCGGAGCAACATTTCCGTCAGACGCTGCAGGTCACATGGCCCGGGTCACTTGGTGAAATCCATCGCGAAGCTTCGTCCGTCCATATTGAACATGCGCCCCTGCCAGTGAATGCTGCCATTCGCGGTGACTTTGCGGAGGGAAACTCTGGCCGTGATCTGGCCGCCTTCCACATCACCCTTGCTGGCGTCCCATTCGTCGAGGTAGAGTTTTCCGGTGGCGTAGTTGTGGCCGGAGAGGTCGTAGGATTTCCGGGTGGTGAGGTTGGTATACCGACCGCGGACCTTGCCGTTGGCGTACCAGTTGAGCAGCACCCGCACCGACGTTTTTCCCAGCGTGCCGGTGTAGTGGGATTGGCTGGTGATTTTTTCTTCGCCGCGGGGGAGATACTTGTGCATGGTGATCGGGATATCGACTAATTCGGTGATGGGGATGCCGCCCGACCACATCAGCCCGCCGCCGCTCTTTGCCCTGATCACCCGGCCCGCACCAACGATGTTGCCATCCGTCCACGCTTCCAGAATCACCTGACCGGGCACGGAGTTGTCACCGTAGAGGCGGACCTCCTGGGTGTTCGTCGAGTTGAAAAATGCCCCCCTGACCTGATTGTTAAACCATTGCAGGACAAATGTGCCCGACTTGGTGCCGTAGGTTCCGGTGTAGATTGAATGGGAGACATCCTGGGGGCGGTCTCCCACCTTGGCGCGGATGCTGTTGCCCGCACCTTGCCCCGTTTTCGCCTCAGAAGCTTGGATGGCAAGCGGAACGGTAAGGGCAAAAACAACGATGCCGAGATGCGTTAGATTTTTCATAGTGTGTCCCTAGTAACATAGCCTGGGGGTTCAAGTCAAGAGGGTACAAAAAACCGGCCATGGCTGCGAGGCCATGACCGGTTGAGATCGTTAGGATGCGGTCGACTAGACTTCGACGGTCTGGATCGTCTGGATGATACGTCCGGCGATCTTGTAGGGGTCGCCCTGGGAGTTAGGACGGCGGTCTTCAAGATAGCCACGATAGGCGTCGTCCTTGACGAAGCTGTGTGGCACACGGATCGAGGCACCACGGTCGGCAACACCCCAGGAGAACTTGTCAATCGACTGAGTCTCGTGCAGGCCGGTCAGGCGCTTGTCGTTGTCGGGACCGTAAACGGCGATGTGCTCTTCGGTGAACTCCTCGAAGGCGTCCATGAGCTTGAGGAAATACTCCTTGCCGCCGACCTCACGCAGGTACTCGGTGGAGAAGTTGGCGTGCATTCCGGAGCCGTTCCAGTCGCCGGTGATGGGCTTACAGTGCCACTCGACGTCCACTTCGAACTCTTCGCAGAGACGGAGCAGGAGGAAACGGGATACCCAGATGTCGTCAGCCGCTTTCTTGGATCCTTTGGCAAAGACCTGGAATTCCCACTGGCCTTTGGCCACCTCGGCGTTGATGCCTTCGTGGTTGATGCCGGCGTAGAGGCAGAGGTCGAGGTGGGTGTCAGTGATTTCACGGGCAATTCCACCGACGTTGCCAAAGCCAACACCACAGTAGTATTCGCCCTGGGGTCCGGGGTAGCCGCCTTTGGGGAAGCCGAGCGGGACACCTTCCTGCATGAGGAAGTATTCCTGTTCGAAACCGAACCAGGTGCCGGCGTCGTCAGGGATGGTGGCACGACCGTTGGAGGGGTGCGGGGTGCCGTCGGGAAGCATGACTTCACACATGACGAGGATGCCGTTCTCACGGGTGCCGTCAGGGTAAAGGGCGATGGGCTTGAGCACGCAGTCGGAGTCACCGCCTTCAGCCTGTTGCGTGGAGGATCCGTCGAACCCCCAGTCAGGAAGCTGGTCAACGGTGGGGAATTCGTCGAATTCCTTGAGCATGCACTTGGTGCGGAGGTTCTGGACGGGCGTGTAGCCGTCAAGCCAGATGTAATCGAGTCTGTATTTAGCCATAATATCTGTTTTTTGATGGTTTTGTCTGAGTTGTCGCTCTGTTTTGCGGCGACGGAGCAAATTTGGCGCGTGAGCGCGAATTAGCAACTTTAAATGAGCAGTTCTCGTGCCAGTTCCGGCAAATCGGGATAATCTCAAGGCGAATTCACCCTTTTTTATCCTTTTTCCACCGTGTCATGGACTTCCAGCGCGATCACCGTCGTATCGTCGTTGCCGTCGTTGGTGACGGCACGAGCTATGAGAGACTCGGTGAGGGGCCTTGTCGAGTCCGGGTTTTTTAAAAATGCGGAATGGATGTGTTTATCCCAGATTCCATCGATAAGTCCGTCGCTGCACAGCAGGAACCGGTCACCTGCCTGATACGGGCAGGAGGCGACGTAGGGGTTGACCGTCGGGTGGCCGCCGCCGATGACTTCATAGAGGGCGGCCCGCCGCGGGTGGGCCCGGAACTCGCGCTCGGTCAGCTCGCCGCGCTGCATCTTTTTCCAGGCAAAGGTGTGATCTTCGCTGAGTTGACGGGTTTCGGGCTCCTCCGCACCTTGCCGGTGCAGGTAAATCCGGCTGTCGCCGACATTACACAGATAGAGGTTTTCCGGGGTGAACCATGCCAGGGCGAGGGTTGCGGCCATGCCTTGTTTTTGCGAGTCGCCGTCGGCGCGGGCGTTCAGCTCGAGGTGCACTGCCTGGATGACCTGTTGCAGGTGGGTCAGGTAGTCGGGGTTGAGCCCCGCGGCCGCGATCCTGAAGGTGCGCGGGATCATGGTGCTGAGTTGCTCCAGTAAAAGCCGGGACGCGACATCGCCGGCATTGCCGCCGCCCATGCCGTCCGAGACCGCGAAGATGAGGTCGTGGGCCGCCAGCGAGTGGCGTCCGTCTTCCCCCAGTAACGCAGCACCGTTGACATCCGAGGAGAATGCCAGCCAGGCATCGTCGTTGACCGGTTTTCTGCGGCCGGAAATGGATTGGGCCGACCAGGTGATGGCCGCGGCCGGGTGCTCTGGTCCGGCGGGTCCGGTGCCTGGCAAAAAGGGATTGGTCATGGCAGTGGCAGGGAGGGAGCGGGCGATCAGCGGGGTTCCGACGGATGATCCAGCAGGGTGGCAAGTTCGAAGTCGATGATGCAGAACTGGCCCGCTTTGCTGTCATAAGTGATGTTGCGCGGCTCGGGGTCGTCGTGGCGGACGCCGTACTGCTCCTCGAGCTTTCGAAAGAGGGAGTCGGACTTCTTGCGGGAAATGTCAGGTGCCGGGCTGCCGCAGTTGGTGGTGACGAGGTGGAGCTCGCTTTCATCGGATTCGATGTAGCGAGGGACATTGTCGCAGCCGCGTTCTTCGAGCGCCTTGAGGATGCGGATTTCGTTGGCAAAGCGCTCCTCCTTGTCGGTGCCGCGGAAGTACTTGTGGACGTTGCCGTAGAAGTCGATTTTGACCAGTGATCGGATGCCGTCTTTGAGGGGTCGCATGGCTGTATATAAACCACGGAATACAAGGAATCACAGGAGAAATTTCGGGTTGGGCAATCCGCTTGCCATACGCGGACGATCCGAAGCATGGAGTGGGGCAGGAGAGAGAACCTAGCCGGGGTTATGCCCGGTATGAAGGATGCTACTGCCCGCAGAGTTTGAAGCCGAGCCAGACGGCGACGAGGGTGCCGGCGATGGAGGCGACGATGTTGAGGAGGGCGAGTGCCGGCGAGCTGGCAAAGAGTTTATGGCTGTCGAGCGCGAAGGTGGAGAAGGTGGTGAAGGCGCCGAGGAAACCGGTGACCGCGAGCGGGTGGAGCCAGGCCGGGTGCTCGTTGCCCCGGGAGGCGATGTAGCCGAAGAGGCATCCGATCAGAAAGCTGCCGAGCAGGTTGCAGCAAAAGATGCCAATCGGGAACCGGTGCAGGCGTGTGTGCTCGGCGAGGGTCTGGATGCCGGACGACATGCCGAAGCGTGAGACCGCGCCAAGGCCGCCGCCGAGAAAGATGTAGATCCATTGCATGGAGGGTATTCTGCTTGGGATGATTAGTGTTCCGTCAGCGCGGCGAGCAGGGCTTTGACCTTGTCAAAATCCTTGACGCCGGGGGCGAGTTCGGCGCCCGATGCGATGTCGAGCGCGGCGGGATGGACCTGGTGAATCGCCTTGGCGGCATTTTCCGGGGTGATCCCGCCCGCAAGCAGGACCGGCACATCGGGGTGAGTGTCGATGAAGGCGCGGGCGTGTGTCCAGTCGAATTTCTCACCGGTGCCGCCGTAGACGCCCGGGGCGGGGGTGTCGAGCAGGATGGCGGTGGCCGCATAGTCGGTGATGTTTTCCAACGATCCCGCATGGCTGACGCCGATGGCCTTGATGAAGGGGAGGCCGGCGGCGGCAAAGGGGGCGCAGTAGGCGGGGGATTCGTCCCCGTGGAACTGGGCGAGGTCGATCAGGTCATCCTCGAGCAAGCGGCGCGGAAGGTCGGGGTCGGCATTGACAAAGACGCCGACGCGCACAATTTCCCCCTGGCTGGCTTGAAGGATGGGGGTGGCGGCGGCGGGTGTGATGAAGCGCTTGGATGACGGCCAGAAATTGACGCCGAGAGCGTGCACGCCGAGTTCGATCAGTTGCTCCGCGTCCCCGGCGCGGGTGACGCCGCAGATCTTCAGGGAGGTTTGGGCGGAGTCGAGGAAGGAGGACACGGGGATGAAGAGATGAAGGGTTGCAGAATGAACGCTTGCCCAGGGGGTTACAGCACTACTCGACGTTCTGGATTTGTTCCCGGATTTTCTCGAGTTCGGTTTTCGCGTTGACGATGTGTTGGGCGAGGGTGGCGTCGTTGGCTTTGGAGCCGATGGTGTTGAACTCGCGGTTCAGCTCCTGGCAGAGGAAGTCGAGCGGTCGGCCAACAGGTTCGTCGAGCCCGAGGTATTCGCGGAATTTTTCAAAGTGGGACCGGAGTCGGGTGACCTCCTCGGTGATGTCACAACGGTCGGCAAAAAGACCGATTTCCTTGAGCAGGCGCTCGTCGTCGAGGTCGATTTCCAGGCCGGATTCGGCGAGTCTCCGATGGAGGTTTTCGCGGTAGCGCTCGAGTACCGAGGGGGCATAGGCCACGATGCTGTCGGCGATCTTTTCCAGGATGGAAACCCTGGCGGCCACATCATCGTGGAGGTGGCGGCCTTCGCTGGCGCGCATGGCGATCATTTGATCGAGTGCCGCTTCGAGTGCGGGTGCGATCGCCTGCATGGCGTCAGCGGGGTCGGCGGGGGTGTCGTCGAATTCAAGGATCTCCGGGGTGCGGAGGAATTCGGCCGAGCTTGCTTGCACGGTGCGGCCAATCGCATCGGAGAGTTCGGTAAAAGCCGTTTCCAGCGCGCGGGCGCGGGGGGCGTTGATGCGGATGGCGCTGGTGGCTCCATCGGGGCGTTCCAGCTGGATGGAGATGCTGACCCGGCCGCGGGAGACTTTCTGCAGGGCGATTTTGCGGATGCCGGCCTCGAGTTCGGCGTAGGCGCGGGGGAGCTGGACGACGACCTCACCCTGCTTGCGGTTGACGGACGACGCCTCGATCCGGGCGGCGATGGTGCTGGTGGCGTGCTCGGCGCGGCCGAATCCTGTCATCGAGTGCATGGCGTTTTCAGTGTGATGGGTTCAGGGTGGGGGGAGTCGATCGTCAGGCTCAGGACGGGCGGTCTACGGGGCCGTCGCCATCCTGCCTGGGATCGTCATCGTTGCGATCATCTTTTTTGACGTCCTCATTGAGGTCATCCCCGAAGTCATTTTCGACATCATTCTCGAGGTTATTGTCAGGAGTATCTCCGACCGGGTGGTCTTGGTCCGGATGCTCTTCGGCAGGCTCGTGGCTGTCGTCGGGGCGGTGGGCGTCGTGGTTGTAGTCGAGCCCGAGTTCGTCATCGGGGAAGTCATAGGTGCCGGTGTCTTCCTCGTCACCCTCATCCTCGCGGTGAGGTGCATGTTCATCATCATGCTCGTGCCCACTTTCATCATCATGGGTTTCCGGGGAATAGGGGTCGTGCCCGTCGTCGTCGAAGTGCTCGCCATGATAGTAGTGATCGTCGCCATCGGGGTCGCAGTCGGGATCGTTATCCGGGTAATAATCCGGGTGCTCGTAATCATCGGGATCATGGTCGTCATCGTCGCGGCTGACAGCGTAGGCGGGTGCGGCGAGCAGTTTTTGGCGCAGTTCCTCGGCTTCGGCGAGTTCGGCTTCACGTTCCTTGCGGTTGTGGAAGAAGGCGAGCCAGATGCAGATTTCGTAGAGAAGGATCATCGGGCCGGCGAGTAACAGCAGGGTGAAGGCGTCCGGGGTGGGCGTGATGATGGCGGCGATGACAACGATGGCGAGAATGGCGTACGAGCGGGTGTTGCGCATCAGGTCATAGTTGAGCACACCGAGCTTCACCATGGTCATCACCACGACGGGGAGTTCGAAGCTGAGGCCGAAGATGAGCGTGAACTGGGTGGCGAACGAGATGTAGTAACCGATCCTCCATTCGTTGGTAACGCCCATTTCCTGACTGTAGTTGTAGAAGAAATCCAGCACCTTCGGGAGGACGAAGAAGTAGGAGAAGAGTACGCCGGTGAGGAAGAGTCCGAAGCCGATGGCCATGGCCGGCCACAGCGCGCGCTTTTCGTTTTTCCGAAGGCCGGGCAGGACAAACTGGAGGGTGAAGAGCAGCAGCAGGGGGAAGGAGATAACGATGCCGGCAAAGAGGGAGAGCTTGATCGAAAGCATAAACCCCTCGGTCGGGTTCAAGGCCTGCATGAGGACGAGTTTGCCGCGCGAGTCGACGGCGACGTCCGGCCTTTTTTCCTCATCCATGAGCGCGAGCAGTTGCTTGCGCATGTCCTCGCTGATGCCGGGAAACTTTTCGATGAAGGCTATACCGGTACCATTGGCATTTTCGATGTCGATGGCGGCGCGGTAGTAGAGCACGCTTTCGGTATGGAATCTGAGATGGCTGGCGTCGCCCTGATCGACGTGTGCGAAGTAGTATTCGCGCTGGGCGGGAGTGAAGCCGGTGATGTCGCGGGCGGCTTTTTTCGCCTGTTCCCAGGTATCGAGATCAACGGTCACCGGGCCGTCGGGCATTTTGTCATCCTGGCTGATTTTCCAGACCTGCTCAACGGGCCGGCGGATGATCTCCATGAGCTCGTTGCGAAAGACGAAGCAGACGGCCATGGCAATCACCAGGGTCAACACCACGCGGGTAATGACGACACGCAGATCCTCAAGATGCTCCAAAAAGGGCTTCTCCTCGTCTCCTCCTTGCGTCTTGTCGCGCAACTGAAATAATTTTTTGAGAACAAACATGCGGCGGCGGGCATTTCTTTAGCTTACCGAGAGGAAGTTGGGAAGTTCTTTCCACGGCACGGTTGCGCGGGGGAAACCCGCTGGGTCGGCCTGGGGACGCCTGGGGGGCGTTACCGGAGTGATGCTGTCGGCTTGTCCCGATTTCTCAGGGTGGTCAGGCCGAGGCGGATGGCACGCCAGGTTTTGCGCGACAGCCAGACGGCGACGCAGAGCATGGCGAAAAAGACGAAAAACGAGACGGCCGGGGCGAAGGCCATGAGGCTGAGGCCACCAAGAACCAAGCCGTCCTCACCGAGACTGGCCACGGAGTTGGATACGGGTTCAGGGGACATATTGATCAGGAGTCGGCTTCCCGCCTTGGTCGCGTGCGTGATCAGGGTGGTCCCTCCGCTGAGAAGGACGGCGACGACCGAGACAGCGGGGTGCATTTCACCCAGGGCGGCAAGGGCGAGCAGGGTGCCGCCGATGGGGCGGATGAAGGTATGGGCGGCATCCCAACTGCTGTCGAGCCATGGAATTTTATCGGCGAAGAACTCGATGAGAAAGAGCCCGCCAGAGACTCCGATGATCCAGGGGTTGGCGAGGATGGCGAGGGTGTCGTACTTTTCCGCGAGCTCAATCCAGTTGAACCGGACGGCCAGGCCCGCCAGCAGGGTCGTCAGGTAAAGGTTGATGCCGGACAACGTGGCAAAGCCGAGCGCGATACCGAGCAATGAGAGTGTTTCCATGCGGCGATTTTAGCGCATGTTTTTCATTTCGCGATGGGAAATGTCACCGGCTATTGTGTAACTGGCTATCGGTTGTATGGTGTACATAAGTTATTGTGTAATATCCCCCACATGGTGATGAAACGCATCCCGGCACGTGCGCGTTGTTGTTCCGTTTTGGCAGGCTACCTGCTTATCGCCGCCGGTTGTGCCCCGATGTTGGGCATACCCTGGGAAGTGTCGCTCAGAGAGGCTGGGCACGATCGAAGTGACCTTCTGCAACAATCGCGCCGGTGGGTAGCGAGCGCCGGGCGGGTCGATGCCCGGGATCGTTTATCCAAGCAGTTACCGGTTCAGGACGAGGCTGGCGGCTTCCTCGAGGCCCGCATCATGGCGACCAATGCCGACAAGTCTTACGTTTTCCCGGGATCTGTTGCGACCATCCCCCGGGCGGAGCGGAGCAGGATAGGGATCTATTTTGTGCTGGGTTTTAATCAGCACAAGGGCCGTTCGGGCCCGATCATCCATAGGACCGTCGAACAGATGTGCGCTCTCGGATATCGCGCCCGCCTCATTGATGTCGGCTCGCGAAGAACGGCGCAAGAGGACGCAGTTCTGCTTGCCAATGCGCTGCGGCAGGATTTACCCCACGTCGATAAAGCTGTGTTGTTGGGGTTTTCGCGTGGGTCCACGGATATTGTCCATTTCTGGCTTGGGCCGGCACATCAACTTCCAGCCAGCGAATTGGCAAAAATCAAAATTTGGGCCAATTTTGCGGGCGTCATCCGCGGCTCTGAAGTCGCCCGATGGGGGGCTGTCGGTGAGACCCCCCTTGCGTGGGTGTTACGATTCGTCATCAACTTGAGGGAACTCAACCTGAGGATGCTACCCATCGACCTTGCCTCCATTAGCTATGATCGGTGGGCGTATCCAAGAGGGAGGTTTCCGGAGTCGGTGAAGAAAAATATTCAGGTGATCAATTTTGTCGTGATCCCGGACGGGCCCGACGGCTGGGCGCAGTTCGATCCCGAATTCAAAATCCTGGCTCGCAATGCGGCGGAAGAGGGGTGCAAACAGGGGCGGGTAATGGGGCCATGTGATGGACTTGTCGAATCCGCAGCCTCGATCCTTCCTCCTCACACAGGAATCAAACAATGGATTGTCCGGGTGAAGGGCAACCACCTGATCCTGGGGGGCTGTTACTTCAATGGTCGTCCGGTGGCATCCAAGTATCATCAGGGGCGCGCTGCCCGACTGGAATCAGGCGGCCAGATGATGGACGATCTTCTGCGGGCATTACCCAAGTCACTGCTGAGGTAAGCGCGATATGAACGGTCCGGCACGACCGTGCGGGGGGGGTGGTGGCCTAGATCCGACGTTTTACCGCGGCGATCACCTGCTGGTGCACGTCGTTGATACTGGCGTCGGTATCGATGACACAGGCAAACTCCTCGTCCTTGAGGCTCAGGAAGAGATCGCGGCAGAACTGGAGGGATTCACGTTTTTCAAACTCGTTGGCCTCGCCATCACGGACGCCGATGCGCTCTAACGCGACATCCACAGGGAGATCAAGGATGAGGAGGATATCCGGCTGAGGGGCGAAGACTTCGTTTTTCTCGCGGATGCTCGCGGGGTCGATACCCCGGGCACCTTGGTAGGCCATGCTGGAGAAGTAATAACGGTCGAGCACGACGATGCCGCCGCGGGCGATGGTCGGGGCGATGAGCTCCTCGACGTGTTGCCGGCGGTCTTTGAGGAAATAATCCAGTTCCTCTTCGATGGTGAGGCGTCCCGTCGTTGCGCTCTCACGCAATTGGCGTCCCCACCGGCCATTGGTCGGTTCGAAGCTCTGCACCACCTCGTGGCCTTCCTTGCGCAGGGCATCGGCGAGCATGCTGGCTTGGGTGGATTTTCCGGTGCCATCGATGCCTTCGATGACGATGAGTTTTCCTGGGGAAGTGGTCACTGGGAGTTTGGGGTTGGGGCGGGATGTTTAAAGTTGAAGCCAGGCGTCCATGCCGCCGGTCACGTTGTGGGCGTTGGTGAACCCTTGTTGCTTGAGGTATTCCACGACACGTGCGCTGCGGCCGCCCGATTTGCAGAGGATGAGAAGCTCCTTGTCGGATCCCATCGCCTCGAGTTCGGGTATGATTGATGGAAACTCGCCCATGGGCACGAGGCGCGCCTCCCGGATATGGGCGACGTCGTGTTCCCAGGGTTCCCTGACATCGAGCAGGAGTCCGTCGAAGTCGCCAGCGAGCCTTGATTTCAGGGTGCCGACGCACATTTCACCCGGCGTGGGGGCTGGCGGGGTCGGGTCGGCGGAAACTCCACAGAAATCCTGGTAATCGACCAGTTCGGTCACTGTCGGGTTTTCTCCGCAGAGCGGACACTCGGGGTCGCGACGGAGTTTGAACTCGCGGAAGGTCGTGAGCAGGGCGTCGTAGTGGAGCAGCCGGCCCAGTGGTGGCTCTCCCGCGCCGAGCAAGAGCTTGATGGCCTCCATCGCCTGGAGGCTGCCGAGAATGCCGGGAAGCACACCGAGCACACCGGCCTCCGCGCAACTTGGCACGCTGCCGGGGTCGGGCGGTTGGGGCAGCATACAGCGGTAGCAAGGACCGCCGAGATGGGGGGCAAAGACGCTGAGTTGACCTTCAAAGCGGAAAATGGACGCGTAGATGTTGGGTTTTTTCAGGAAGAATGCGACATCGTTGCTAAGGTAACGGGTCGGAAAGTTGTCGGTGCCGTCGATGATGACATCGTAATTTGCCGCGATTGCCATGGCATTTTCCGAGGTGAAATGACAGGCGTGTTTTTCCACCTGCACGTGCGGGTTGATCTCGTTGAGTCGGGCGGCGCCGCTCTCGAGTTTGCTTTGGCCCAGCGTCGACTGGCCATGCAGGATTTGCCGTTGGAGGTTGGAGAGTTCGACGACGTCGGGGTCGACCATCCCGATGCGGCCGACTCCGGCGGCGGCGAGGTAGAGGCTGGCGGGGGAGCCGAGGCCACCGGCGCCGATGCAGAGGACCGAGCTGTTTTTCAATCGTTCCTGTCCCTCGACTCCGACCTGGGTGAGTGAGAAGTGGCGGGCGTAGCGGGCTTTTTCTTCCGTGCTGAGCATGCGGGTAGTTATCAGTTAATCGGTATTTGTTAATCGAAAAATGGGCGCGGCGGGTCGGCTGCGGCGGTCGGCGTCACCATGGTCACGCAGGAAGGGGGAAGATGGGGGCATGGCGCGCGCATGGAAATCGGGGGATGCGGGGGCGCTCCGGCCGTGCAGGGGCGGCTTAACTGCTGAGCTTTTGCTCGTGGGAAGGGCTCGGGTTTTTTCCGTTATCGAGTGCCTTGCGATAAAGCTCCATGGCGTCCTTCTTGCGCTTTTGTTGGAGGTAGAGCACGGAGAGGTTGTAGTAGGCGTTGGCATCGGTTGGTTCCAACTGGATGGCGGTCAGGAAATGTTCCTCGGCCTGCTTGTAGCGCCTTCCGGCACCTGCGAGGTTGCCAAGGTAGAGATGGGCCCGTGCATTGCCCGGCTTGATGTCGAGCGCACGTTGAAAGGCGTTGCGGGCGTTGTCGATGTCATTGTTTTTATACTGGGCGACGCCTAACATGTAGTGGGCATAGCTGCTGTTCTCGCGCATGGTGATCGCCTCGTTGAAGATGTCGGTGGCGGCGTCATAATTCTCGGTTTTCAGCTCGACGACCCCGCGGTTACACAGGGTGGGGAAGTGGCCGGGGAAGCGCTCGTCCATATCCAGCAGGATTTGGCGCGCCGCCTCGTAACGGCCTTTTTCGAATGCCCGTTTCATCAGCGGAGTGTAGGTATGGATTTCAGCTTGCAGGGCGTCGCCGTGGGCACGTGCATGGGCGGAGGAAACGCGCTCGGGGTTTCTGAACTCGCTGTCAGGGTTGCGCACGGCAACGAGTCTTTTTTCCTCATCGGTAAGCTCGACCTTGGTGTTGCGGATGTCCTTGATGGCGGTGGCCATGCCGGCGATGGTGCTCTTGGATTTCTGATAGGTTTCCCAGAGGATTTTCTCGCCCATGCGGCGACGCTCCTGGGCGGCGATGAGGCGTTTGACCGTGCCCTTGAGGATCTCAATCTCCTCCAGATTTTCATTCTGTGCGGGATTGGCGCGGGCCACCTCCAGTGCCAGCCTGGCATCGTGCAGTTGGCCTTCGAGCGACTTGATCATGCGGCCATGATTCGCCTGGTCCTGCTGGTAGCGCATGATCCGGGTTTTGGCGATGGCGAGATCGCTTTTGGCCGCGAGCAGGTCGTCCTTGGTGGCATTGTGGCTTGTTTCGACGAATTTGAGCCGGTCAAGTGCCCCCTTGAGTTCCCGGCCAAGCCGCATATTCTCGGTGATGAGTTTCTGCACGCCCTTGGAGTCGCTTTTTTTGAGGATGTTAGCAAGGGCGTCCCGTTCGATCCGGAGGGCATTGCGTTCCTCGGTGAGTTCCTTGATGGTGCTCTGGGATTGCTCCAGTTGGCGTTGCATCCGGGCGACGCGGGCATTGGACTGACCGAGGTCCTCACGTGTTTTTTTAAGCAGGGACGTCACAGTTTTGAGCTCGTTGCGCAACTCGCGAATGACGCGATTGTTCACGCCGCGCTCATCCTTCATGTCTTGCTCGATCTTGGTGGCACGCCGCTGGGCAAGGTCGGCTTCGGCCTGGTGCTGCGCTTTGATTTTCTCCGCCTCGATGAGCTTGCGCTGCGATTCCTTCAATGCGCGCGCGGTAATGGCGAGTTCCTGCTCCCTGGTCTGTTTCTCACGGGTGAGCCGGTCCATGTCCTGTTGGAGTGGCGCGCGCGCAAGGATGTCGCGTATGGTATTGATCTCGCGGTCCTTCTTGGCAATGAGGTCAACAAGCCGTTGCTGTTCGGCCCGATTGCCTTGGCTGATCTGGTTGACCGACCTGGCCCGGTTGAGCGCTTCCTCGAGCGATTTATTGTCACGTTCGAGTTGTTGCAGAATACCCCGGTTGTTGCGTTCAAGCTGCTGCAGGGTGCGGTTGTCGCGTTCGAGCTGCTGCAATCGGCGCCGGAGAGGGGAGTCGTCGTCGGCCAGGGTCGGCACGGGTGACACGGGCCGGTGCGGCACGGGTTTGGCGGGGGGGCGCTTGATCTGGCCACTGCCCGTGGGGCGGGGAGCGGGTCCGGGGCGGGGAGCCGGCCCACCCTCCACAAGGTCCCGGGTTTTTGCCTGTTTCCCTTCTAACTCTGCGGCGACTTTAGGTTCGATGGTTTGGATCGACGCACGGGTGCTTTCGATCCGCGCCTTGACGAGGTGGGGTTTCCAGTTTTTGTGGAACCGGTCAAGGACGTCGTAGTACTTCGCCGCCTGGCGGTATTTTTGCCACGACTCGTTGAATTCACCCGTTTTTTCCAATTTTTCCGCCCTCTGAATCTCGAGCCAGGCTTGGAAAAAGACGTCAGCCGGGTCGAGGGCACGTGGATCTTCTTGGGCCGGAGCAGGGGACACAAGGGATCCGAAAAGCAAGGCGATCAATAGAAAACGGGGCACGACGCCCCTGATCAACTGGTGGTGAGGGCTGCTCATTGACGCGAAACACTAGCCAATTGGGGGTCACGTGGCAAATGCAAAAACGGGATCTGCAAAACACCCGGGGCAGAGGCATGGCGCTGGCCCAGCGTGCCAACCACCGCCGGATTCCGAGACGATCATCATCTTCGAATAATCGCCTCGTATCCACCAATACGTCTTGCCAATTTCATTGGCACCCGCTAGGCAGG
Organism: Oceaniferula sp.; assembly: GCA_041548785.1. Lineage (GTDB taxonomy): Bacteria > Verrucomicrobiota > Verrucomicrobiia > Verrucomicrobiales > Akkermansiaceae > Oceaniferula. The sequence goes on along the minus strand of JBFERY010000007.1, from coordinate 14,246 downwards.
GGGCGCAATGAAAGTGATTATGATTTATGGCAGTGCCAATGACGTGCCCTTTATGGAACCTGCCCGTGTTTACCTGAAGGAAAGCGAAGTGGCTTATGAAGAGACCATCCTCTCAGCCCATCGCAATCTCAGCGAGCTGATTGATTACCTGGCCAAACTCGAAGAATCCGGTGAAAAGGCTGTGATTCTCGCCATTGCCGGGCTCGCAGCGGCCCTTCCCGGAGTCGTGGTGATGAAGACCTCACTGCCGGTCATCGGCGTGCCTGTGCCCGGTGGCCCGCTCAATGGTATTGACGCCTTGCTTTCCATCAGCCAGCTCCCCGGAGGCGTGCCTGCCACGACCGTGGGGCTGCACAGCAAGGCTCCGATGAATGCTGCCATGGCGGCGCACCGCATTATTCAACTCGCACAAGCCTAGAATCCGGCAGAGGAGCTGACAATGGCGCGCACACTGACAGAGGCAGACATTGCCGAGGGGGTGGAAAAACTCACCCATCTCATCCGCGAGGCACATCCGGGGAATGACTACGCCCTCGTGGGAGTGCGTAGCCGAGGAGATGAGGTTGCGGAAAGAATTCTGGCGATCCTTGCCGAGGCCGGCATCAAGGTTCCGATCGGGGTGCTTGACATCTCGCTCTATCGCGATGACCTGGCGCATCTCAACTCGAACCCGAAACTTCAGGGCAGTGAGTTGCCCTTTGCCGTCGATGGCGCCAATGTCATTCTCGTCGACGATGTTTTGTTCACCGGACGGACGGTGCGCGCGGCGATCGACGCGTTGATGGATTACGGGCGACCGGCAAAAATCGAGCTGGCGACATTAATCGACCGCGGTCACCGCGAGCTTCCATTCACCCCGGATTACGTTGGCATCGACTTGGAAACCAGGCGGCTTGATTACGTTGATGTCAAGTTGAAGGGCACCGACGGGGTTGACATCGTGGAAGTGACCGAAAATAGAGATTGATGACAGGAATCCCGGATCAGAAGCACAGCAACGACGATCTTGAGGAGATTCGGAGGCGCAATGCTTTTTCGGTCAGGCCACCCGTGCAGCAGATTAAAAACCAGGCGCTGCACCCGGGATTGCTAGCCGTGGTCTATCTGCTGTGTCTTACTGCGGCAGGGCTTGCCGTCGCTCAAATATTTGTGCCCGCACTGGCATGCGCGGCATCCGCCCTGGTCGTCACCGTATTGATTTTTTTCAACAAACCGCGTTCCCACCACCACGCAGCGATCATAGCGATCATATCATTGCTTGTGCTGGTCTTCGGAACCGTGTATTACCTCGAGCAGTTCGAGCAGACAGCCCATGACGCGCAAGGACCTATTAGATATTGAATCTCTCAGTCGGGAGGAAATCGAGCACCTGCTCGATCAAGCCGGACCGTTCAAGGAATTATTTACCCGATCGGTGAAGAAGGTCCCGGCATTAAAAGGGAAATCCGTCCTGACCCTGTTTTATGAGCCCAGCACGCGCACGCTTTCCTCCTTCGAGGTGGCGGCCAAGCGGCTCTCAGCAGACGTCACCACGTTCGATGTGCCGCACTCGTCCGTGGTCAAGGGGGAGTCCGTGCGCGACACCATCGCCACGCTTCAGGCGATGCGTACCGACTACATCATTGTGCGCAATAAAATGGCCGGCCTGCCCCTGGTGATCGCCCGCGAGACCAGGGCCTGTGTCATCAATGCGGGTGACGGTGCCCACGCGCATCCGACCCAGGCGCTTCTCGACGGATTTACCTTCCGCGAAGTTTTCCCCGAACCCAGGGGTAAGAAAATCCTGATCGTCGGCGATATTCTGCACAGCCGGGTAGCCCGTTCCACCTCGACGCTGATGCGCAAGCTTGGCGTCCAGGTTGCCTGGCTTGGCCCTGGCTCGCTGGTGCCGAAACACGGCCCCAAGGACATCAAACGCTTCACGAACTACGATGAGGCGATGCAATGGGCCCCCGACACCGTCTACCTGCTGCGCGTGCAAATGGAACGACAGGACGCGCCATTTTTCCCCAGCCTCAGGGAATACACCAAGCTTTACGGCGTCACCCGGGAACGTTTCAAGCGCATCGCGGATCAGGGCACCTACATCATGCACCCCGGCCCGGTGAACCGTGGCGTCGAACTTTGTGACGAGGTGATGGACTACAGCCGGAGCCTGATCGACCAGCAGGTGGAAAACGGCATTGCCGCCCGGATGGCCGTGCTCTACTGGCTGAAACCGGACTCGGTGACCGCCTGATCCGGTCAGCCCATCCTTCAGATCATCCCGTACCAAAAAATCATGCCCGCTCTACTCATTAAAAACGCAAGGATCGCCTGCGAGGAAAACGACAACCTCACCTCCGCCGATGTGCTGGTGGAAAAGGGGATCATCACCACCATCGCGCCGGGGATCGACGCCCCTGCCGGTGCCCGTGTCATCGATGCATCGGGCAAGGTGTTGGCTCCCTCCATGTTTGATACCCACATCCACATGCGCGAGCCCGGCCAGGAAGCCAAGGAAACCATCAAATCCGGAACCGAGGCCGCCATTAACGGGGGTGTTACCGGCGTCGTGTTGATGCCTAACACCTCTCCGGCAATCGACTCCGCCGCCATGGTGCGCACCATCTACGATATCGCCCAGCGCGACGCCCGCATTCCCGTCTACACCTCGGGCTGTATCACCAAAGGCCGCGAGGGCAAGGAACTCGCCGGAATCGACGGCATGTTGGGACTGGGCGTGAAAATGCTGACCGACGACGGTGACGCGGTGCCGAATGCGTCCCTGCTGAAACGGGCCATGGAATACGCGTCGGAGTTCGACTGCTTTTTCGCCAGCCACTGCGAGGTGCTTGAATTGTCCGGCCCCCGGGCCTTGAATGAGGGTGTGGTCAGCCACCGGCTCGGCATCCAGGGGACTCCTGCATGCAGTGAGGAGATCTGCATGGACCGGGACATCCGTCTGGCCCATGCCACGGGCGCCCGGCTGCACATCCAGCACGTATCCAGCAAGATCGGGATGGAAACCATCCGCTGGTGGAAACAAATGGGTGCCAAGGTGACGGCCGAGGTTTCGCCGCACCACCTGTTATTCAACGAAGAGGACATCGGCAACTACGACACCCATTACAAAATGAACCCGCCCTTGCGGACCGCAGAGGATAATGCCGCTTTGTTAGAGGGTTTGAAGGAGGGGGTGTTTGACATCATCGCCACCGATCATGCACCGCATACGCCTTTTGAGAAGGCGCAGGATTTCATCAGTGCCCCGAACGGAATTACCGGACTGGAAACAGCCCTCGTTTCGCTGTTTCACCACTATGTGAAAAAGGGTGAGTTCGGCTGGGGCTTGCTCATTAACCGTTATTCTGCCGAGCCTCGCCGACTGATGGGGCTCGACCCCGTGCCTATCACCGAAGGGGGGAAGGCGGAGTTCATCCTCTTTGACCCGGAAGGGGAAACAACGTTCAGCGCCGACTTCATGCAGTCACAGAGTCGGAACACCCCTTTTCTCGATCAAACCCTCGATGGCAGCATCGACCTCGTGGTTCTGGGTGAGGAGATCCTGCTGGAGCGCTAGACCTTGTTTGGGGGCGGATCCAAATGGAGCAAAAAAAGCGGCGGAACGCATCAATGCATTCCGCCGTCACTAGGGGTAAGATTCTTACGCCGCAACTAGGCAGCGGCGCCTTCGTTCACAGCCTGGTTTTGCTTGCGTGTGAGGCGGTAGATGAAGATGGAGTTGGCCAGAAATGCGACGGCAATGATGAGTCCGATGATGAATGTCCCGTGACTCTGTCTGAGGATCGAGCGGTAGGCGTGTGCGCGGGCGGCCTCGGTCCTGACCAGCCCGTGCTGCAGGATGGTGGGATCGGTCTCCGCTTCGGCGAGAGAGATGTAGGCTTTATCAAAATTGGCTCCAGGCTGATAATGCGACGAGCTGTCCTTGAGTAAGACCACAGCACTGATCACCAAGGTGGCGATCATAATGTTCATGAGGAAGAACCAGCGCGATTTTCTCTTGGGGGCGGATTGGGCGGAGGAGGTGGTGGATTTCATGGTGAGGGGTAGGGGAGAGGAACTTGGGGATAAGTTCGGTCGGAATTCTCCTTGCTGGCGTGTCAAGGTAAAGGAAATGACGTTAGGTCGCGTCCAAACCCGCTAGCTAGAGGGGTTTGAGCGGCACGTTTTTTAAATAAAAATATCAGGAAGGCCGGACTTTTCAGCTAACAGGTAACAGGCTCGGCTTCGGCTTGGCCAAGGAACCCATCAGCGAAGGAGGTTGGAATTTGAAACTTGGAGTTGGGTGCCACCCGACTACCGACCACTGACTACCGACTACCGACTACCGACTACCGCCGCTGGTATCTAGCAGGAGCACGATTTCGCCCTTGGCCGGATGTTGTTTGAAGTATTCCCAGAGCACTGATGATGTATCCCTGTGGTAGGTCTCGAATTTTTTGCTGAGCTCTCGGGCGACGCAGACGGGCAGGTCCGGGTTGATGTCGGCGAGGATTTCCAGGGTCGAGAGAATCCGGTGGGGCGACTCGAAAAAGAGGGCGGTCTTGCCGGACTCGATGGCGGCCTCGAGGGCCTTGCGGCGCTTTCCTTTTTTGACGGGCAGAAAACCATCAAAACTGAAGGCGTGACAGGGGAATCCGGATCCGGCAAGCGCGGTAAGAACAGCGGAGGGGCCGGGCAAAACGCTGTAAGGGATCTCCTGCTCAATACAGGCTTGGACCAGACGGTAACCGGGGTCGGAAATCAAAGGCATGCCGGCATCAGAGATTACGGCAATATTCGACCCTTCCCGGGCCTTGGCAATGAGCTCGGGGAGTCGATGCGCCTCGTTGTGGTCGTGCAACGAGACCAGCGGCCGATCGATCTCGTAGTGCTTGAGCAGCGGCCGGGAGTGGCGGGTGTCCTCGCAGGCAATGATGTCAGCCTCGCGCAGCACATCGAGCGCGCGGAGCGTGACATCTGCGCGGTTGCCAATGGGCGTGGGAACGAAGTAGATCAAGGTCGTCGGGGGGGGCGGCGGGTGGGGTGATGGCTGTAGGCCCACGACGGCCACAGGGCGGGCTTGGTTTCGCTAGAATCCGTCGGCGAGGCGCGTGGTCATTGACTCGCAGGCACGGCGGAGTGCATCGGGAAGCGCATTGGTGCGGGCGACGTGGAGATTGCCACCGGCAAAGAACCGCGTGGTTCCACGGGAATGGCCCTTTTCAAGGATGCGCGACGGATCACGCGCGTCCCGCAGGATCCAGGCAAGGGTGATTTCCATCCCCAGTTCTTCCGAGCGCAGGCTGTCGCGGCGTGATGAACTGACCTGACGGTAGCTGATGGTTTCGATGCGCCCCTCGAGCACGGCATCGGCAGTGTCGGCAGAGGCAATCCGGTAGCTGCCATCGCGCGTGAGCGCGTCAACAGCACTGTTGGTGGCCATGGTTTCGGCCCTGACCAGCAGGGTGTCATTGGCAAATAACGGGATGTTGATGCTTTTGACCTGACTCAGGTGAGCCGGCTTGGCTCCGCCCAGCTTGTAGCCGACACAAGAAACCAGGAACAGGGAGAGAATCAGGCTGTATTTAATCATGGCGCGTGTTGGCGTGTGAATATCCGGATGGACAAAGGGCATGCCGGCAGGAGCTGTTTCTAGCCGCCAAGCTCGGTGATGCGTTGCTTGGCTTGGTTGTAGAGCGGTCCGCTTTTCGAGACGCGGAGAACCTCGCGGTAGTAGAAGATGGCGGATTGGGTCTTGCCTTTTTTCCGATAAAACTCAGCCGTGTCATAGCTGCGCTGGATGTCCTTGCCTCCGAGCATGGCGAGTCGGTTGCGGGCATCCGCGGCGCGACGGTGGCCCGGGTAACGCTGGATGAGGTCCGTGAACAGACGACGGGCACGGTCGACGTTGGCTTTGTTCTGATTGCCTCGCTCGGATTTCAGGATGATGATCTCACCCCGTTGGAAGAGCGCTTCGGGTGCCTGCACACTGGTGGCGTAGTCGGTGCTGATTTTCTGGTAGGCGGCAATGGCTTTGGCGGCATTCCCTTCCTGTTGCCAGACTCTGCCAATGGCAAACTGGGCCTTGGGCGCGCTGAGGGCACGGGGTGCGTTGTCGCGCACCTGGCTGAGCATTTTCTCGGTTTTTTCCGGGCTGATGCGAGTTTTCATGCCGAGGAAGTTGTTTTTAATGATTCCGTCGGCAGCGGCATGAGCCACGCTTTCCTGCCGTTGAATGGCAGCTGCGTAATGCGGACTGCCGGGGTGCCGTGAGACCAGGCCCTGGTACAGCTCGAATGCCTTTAACAGATCGCCCTCCTGGTCATAGGCGCGTGCCAGCGAGAAACGGGCCTCCGCGGCTGCGCCCGCATAGGGGTAGCGCTTGATGATATCCTTGTATAGCGAGTTGGCTTTCCCGGTTTTGCCCGAGCTTTCGTAGGCCCGCGCTTGGCTGAGCATGCCGTCGGCGGCGGCCACAGCCACCGTGCCGCTGGATCCGGAGGAGAGGGGCAGGTCGTCCGATTGTGTTCCACAGGAAATGAGAAGGCCGAGGGTGATGCCACCCAGGGCGAGATGGAGGAAGACGTTGTTTCGCATGTAATGAACCTAGGGAGTGCTTCCTGATTTGCCAAGAAGAACTGATGAAAAAGAACGGATGAAAAATGGAATCAGGGAAACGTTTGTATGACGGTTAGTTCCTGTAGGTTTTGACGCGGCCGGTTTTTCAGCCATGTTACGCACTATTCATTCTGAAAGAGCTAAAATTCAATTTTTTAAAAAAGTATGGACATCTTAATAAAAAAAGGGTATCAGACAACCACTATGAAAGCACTCAAACACATCCTTACATGTGGGGGAATGGCGCTCTTGGCGACATCCTGTGCATCCAGTCTCACGAGCCCGGCTGCCGTCGGCGCCACGGTCTCATCCAGCCCGACCCAATCGGCTGGCGCAAGTTCAGCCAAGCCGTCGTCACGTGAACGCGCCATCGCGGAGCGTGTCTTCGGCCTCGTGAACGGCGAGCGCTCCCGGGCAGGCAAGCGCGCCATGCGGGGCCATCACGGGCTCAATTCGCTGGCTCAGAAACACAGCAATTACATGGGGGCATCGTCCAAGGCGGCCAATCATTTTGGATCTCAGAATCGAGCCCAGTATGCCTACCTCAAGTACAACATCGAAAACCTGAGTGAAATGACCTATGCCGTCCCCTCCGGTTCGAGCGACCCTGCGTCCACTGTTGTGGCAGCGTGGAAAAACAGCGCTTCGCACCGCAGACACATGCTCCAGTCGTGGGACCTGACTGGGATTGGCGTGCGTGCCGCCCCTGATGGCAACACCTATGTCACCATGTGCCTGGGTGCCCAGTTGATGGGCGTGCCGCGCTCGGTGCAGCCGGTGGGCTGGTAGGCTGACCCTTTTCCGGCCCTTTGCCGCCCCCTCGCGGGTTTCTTTTGACTGGTCAAAACGCCCCCGGCCAAGCAGGTTTTGGGCGTGCCCAGCATGGAGTTTGAAAGAGCGATGCAAAACGATGGTTTTCGTCGTATTGCCGGAATCGACGAGGCGGGCCGAGGCCCCCTTGCCGGACCGGTCTCTGCCTCGGCGGTGATCCTTCCCGACGGGTTTGGCCATGACTTGTTAAACGACTCCAAGAAGCTGACGGAAAAACGTCGCGAGGCTCTCTACGAGGAGCTGACCGGATCGGATGATGTGGTCTGGGCGCTTGCCTATGCCGATGCGGAGGAAATCGACTCGGTCAATATCCTCCGGGCGACCCACGCGGCGATGGCGCGCGCGGCCCGGTCTCTCTCGACGGCACCGGACTTTTGTCTGATCGACGGGTTGCCCGTGCCCGGATTCCCGATCGCCTCGCAAGGGATCGTCAAAGGTGACGGCAAAAGCCTCTCGATTGCGGCCGCGAGTATCATCGCCAAGGTGTCGCGCGACCGGCTCATGCTGGCGTATGCGGCCGAGTATCCCGAGTATGGTTTCGAGCGCCACAAGGGCTATGGCACCAAACTCCATCTGGAGGCGCTTCGCGCGCACGGCCCCTGTCCGATCCACCGCCGCAGTTTCGCCCCGGTGGCCCGGGTGTGCCGGTAGGCGGGAGTCGGGGGGGCTTTTTCAGGAGCTTTGTTTCCGGCAGCCCGATCCACGGCAGCCTTTACAGGATTGGACCATCCCGCTGATGGGGGGGACGAGCCCCACTAAAATCTGGGTGCACAAGGTGAGGCCGGACCAGGCAACCAGCCATTTCCCGTCGGGCGAGAGCACCACCATCTCGGTGAGTGGTTTGGCCGACAGCCCCATTTCGGAAAGCTCTTTAAGCTGGTGGTAGAGATCCAGGCCATAAAAAGCCAGGCCGCCAACGGCCAAGCCTGCGGCCAATGCGCTCAGGTTTTTGAACGGAGTCATGGCAAAGCACAGGGCAAGGATGAGGCACCATCGGAAAAATTGCATCGACCATGGGTGGGTCTTGTAGAGCTCCACGGGGTCGCCCAGTTCCACCTCGGCGAGAACACGTGAGCTGGTCACGAGCATGCCGATGATGGGGATGGCCAGGATCAGCGATAGTGCCAGAGCCTTGGCCATGCGGCGCAGGCCGCAGCGATTCGTTAGTTTTTCTTTTTCCATAGTCCGATCAGGATGATGAGGTAACAAACCGCCATCCAGATGCCGAGGATGGTGATGGCGTTGGTGGCCGGGGTGATGAATTGGTAGCTGGTGCCTTTGCTGTAGCGGACGTCACGGCGCTGGTCGACGGTGTCGGTGAGTATTTTGATGTTGGTGCCATAGGCGACATTGAAGTCCTGCTTATGCTCGCCGAGTTGTTCATTGCGCATGGCGAGGTTTTGCCAGGAGGTATTGACTTCGGATATTTTCTGATAGTCCTGAGTGTATTCCTTGCCATCGATCGACCACTCCATGGTTTCCTTTTCGCCATCGGATGTGAGGAAAAGCGGGGTTTTGGTGCGATTGCTGAGGCTCGGGGTCATGCGGCCATAGATATGGGAAACATCGACGAGTCTCTGGGAGGCGTTACTGGGGAAAATGGCGGCGACGGAGCGGACGGCGGTTCCCATTTCCGGTAAGGTGATGACGAAGCCGCCAAAGAGAATCTGCGGGATCAGGAGAAGGGGGACCCACATCACGGCTTGGGTGGTGCTCCTGACCAGTGCCGACACCATCAAGCCCAGGCAGACTCCCACCAGTGTGGCCAAAAGAAAGGCTCCGACCCGTAACCCGACGGAGGCCATCACGACCTCGCGAATCGACATGCCCGTGGTGGTGCTCTGGATGTTGTCGGCACCCATAATCGGGGTGCCGTCGTCGAGGCTGAGGGCTTGTTTCCCGGACTCGAGAATGTTTTCCTCAAGGTGGAAATTTTTGGCAAGCCAGGTGATGGCGCTTGCGAAGGCGACTTTTTGGGTCGCTGGTTCCTCATTCTCGACAGGATTATCTTCGAAATCATCCATGGGCAGGTCATCACCACCTGCCATGGTGCTGTCCAACGGGATGAAATCGTCTCCGGATTGTTCCGCGCTGTTGTCGATGATATACGGATGTTCACGTTCGACCAGGCTCTCGGTGAACGATTCGGCATCGAACTCCGGCGGGTGGAAGTAATTACCCGCGAATACAATGACGGCGAACAGGACACAGCACTGCACGGCAGATACCGCTCCCTGGAAGATGAGCTTGCTGAGGATGTATACATTGATGCCGAGTCCGCAGACTCGTTCCCGTTGGAGAATCGGGAGTTCCCCGACAATTTGTTGGGCGCCGTTGGAGCAGCCGAACCACATGGCGGCGATAAGCCCTAGAAACGTGCGCAGGCCGAGGTCGTCCGATACCCATGCGGTCAACAGTCCGATGATGATAACCTGGGCGAAGAGAAAGGCGATGTTGAGCCAGTCCGAATGCATGATTCCCCACTGCCGCCGAAGCAGGGTGCTAAGCTTGCTGAGTGGGGAGGGTTGTTTCTTCTTGGGATTGGAGGACGGCGGTGGGTCGGATGCTTCAGCGGCAGCCAGTGATTGGCCCTGCATGAATTTATTTTCCCATTCTTCAGCAGTTTGGTGGCCATTGAGAACGGTAGAGTAGATTCTCTCCAAAGGGGAATGGAGAGATCGGGTCATCGATTGGGATGTGCCTTGATCCAGGAAAAAACTCCGGGCTTCCTCCGTATTGCCGGAAAAGATGAGTTTGCCCGCATGAACGAAAAACAACCGGTTGAAAATAAAGGCGTTCTGCAGCACGTGGGTGGTACAAACCACAGTGAGTTTGTTCAGTGAGAGTGCCTGGAGCAACTCCATCAAAGATTGTTCCGTAGCCGGATCCAGTCCGGATGACGGCTCATCGAGAAAAAGGATGGAAGGTTTGGAAAGAAGTTCAATCCCGATGCTTACCCGTTTGCGCTGCCCGCCTGATAGGTTGCGGATTCTCTTTTCACGGTGCTCGGTTAGCCCGAGTGTTTCGATGGTTCGGTCGATCAGGCTGGCGAGTTCCTTTTTGCCCAGTTTGAGTCGCAGCCTGCCACTGTAGAGAAAGGCGTCGGAAACCGTGAGTTCCATATGGACGATGTCATCCTGGGGGACATAACCGATGGTGCCAGGGTTTTTCTGGGCAAGCACGAGGTTTGAGACCCCGCCGATCTTGACGGTACCCTCGCTGGCCGGCTTGATGCCACACATGGCATCGAGCAAAGTCGACTTGCCCTGTCCGGACCCTCCCAGGATGCCAATGAATTCCCCGGGTTCGATGTGGGTGGAAACGTTGTCGAGAATGCGTTTGGGCTGGCCGGTAACGCGATCTTTGACGACGACCGCCAGGTTTTTGGCATCGAGCGACCCATTGATCACGTGGTCGATACGTTTGATGTGCGATCCGGTGTATTCGAAGATATAATCAGAAATACGGAAACGGTCGCCATAGACGAGCCTACTCTTGCCAATGATGAGTTTACCGTTGAGGTCGGTACCCATCTTGCTGGTGTCCTCCAGGGACCAGATGCCATCTTCACAATCGAGCCGGGCATGGTTTTTGGAGATTAGAAAGTCATCCCGATCAAGGCAGAGCTTTGCGACGTCGGCATCGTCGGCTGGCCCGGGTCGGCCGATGATGACGGTTCGCGCCGATTGGAGGTCAATGACATCCGTGGCGGTACCGTTCCACGTCGGCGCATCAAGTTGACGGTGAAATGCAATACTTCCATACGAGTCTAACTGGATCGTGTCATTTTGAGTTAACCGGTTTTTTACGTCGGCAAGTTTTTTGCCGTTTCTCGTGCAGAGACAATGCTCACCAGAGGGCTTGACCTGCCATGTGCAGATACGCCTGTCCCATATGATTTCCAGTAATGCGGTGTCGGATTCGATCGTTGAATCGACGATGACCGGCTTGCCGTCGCGCAGAGCGAGAACGCTTGGTGACTGGGGAAGTTCAAAGTGGACCACCTCCGCGGAGGTGGTGAATACAAGGTGGCCCTGCATAAATCAGTTCTGGGTAAATTGAGGTGGAGCGGTGAGAAGAGGGGGTGAAGAAAGGCTGGATTTATCGGAGGTTGCCCCAGTCGATGATGTGGCTTTTCCCGTCGGAATGAGCAGGTTTGGGCGGTTTCGGCCTTGCGGGGGTGGTGGCAGGTGTTGTTGCTCTAGCGGGCTTGTCAGAAGACGTGGGTGTGGCCGGAGGTGGGTTCTGCGCCACGCTCGTTGTGGGTTTTGATTTCTGGGCAAATCGCCATTCCCCTTTGGTGTTGCCTTGGGCTTCCCAGTAGAGGGTGCGTTTTTCGCCCGAACTCTTGGAAACCAAGGTGGTCATCACCCCCGAGGAAAACGGGTAATCGGTCGGCATTTTCATTTTTTGGAATGTCACACTGTCCACCGAGTAATCGCTGTGTTTTTGCTCGATCTGCTGCCCCAGGTTAGCCACGGCCTCGGCAAAGCCCGTTCTGATTTTTTCCTGGTCGATCTTGCCCGATGCTTCGCTGATTTTCGACTGCATGGCATCGCGCTCGGAGTTGGCTCGCTGCACATCCATGCGAAGCGCGTCCATCTGTTTATTGGCCTCTTCAAGACGTGTTTCCAACGCCGCGTTTTCCGCAGTGAGTTTGAGTGTCTCCTTCTCATAGCTCGGGTCCTCTTCTTTGCACGAGGGGAGAACAAGCAAAAGCGAGGCGGCGAAGGCTGAGATAACCGACAATGGCGTTGTCGGGCCTCCATGGGATTGACAATTAATTTTCATGGCTCTTTTCATGGCTCCGGAGTGTATGTTGACAATAATAACAGAATAACGGGAATGCGAGGGCAATCGCATGAATCAGTTGGCCGTTGGCTGCGCACGTTACATTCCATGGGTTGGTGATGGATCTAACGCGAGGGCACGATGTTCAGGACATGGCCGTAGACATTGGTGAGCACGAGCACGCGGTCGCCCCTGCGCAGGGGAGGGTTGACATCGGAGATAGTCCTGTAAGTGCGACCTTCAGCGCTCACAGTGATTTCATGGGCGTATCGCTCCCGCAATGCGCCCTCTGCCGCGTGCCCACCGATTCCGCCCAATATCGACCCGGCCATCGAGCCTGCAATGTGGGAGGTATATCCAGAACCGATACGGCTACCCAGGGCCGCCCCTCCGATGCTGCCAATGGCGGCACCGATTCCGGAACGCCTGGTGTATTTGACGGGATAGCTTGACGTAACAACGCCGGATAGAGCTTTGCTGGGTGATGTCCGGTGCGGCGCATAGGTCATCTGACGGGGGGTGGCGCAGTGGCAGAGAAGAAATACCGATATCAGCGCACCGACAGCGATCATAGGCTGGTTGAATTTCATGGCAAAGCATACTAGGTAATTACGAATGGAGAGTGAAGGAAATTCTTGGTGTTTCTTAAAATGCTGGGAAATTGATCGGGGTGATACGCGTCATTCTCCGTTTTTTTTAAACTCAATAATTCTTGCCTTGCCGGGGTGGGTAGTCAGAATGCCAGCAATATGAATATAAAATCAATACTCGGTGCGATGATTGGCGTCGTCGTGTTTGTTCCCGCTGTTATTTCTGCTCAAAAAGGGGCGTTTGATCCTAACCAAGGGGTAAAGCAAGCAGGCATGGTGACCCCTACCGTAATCGATAAGATGATTGCCGTTAATATGGTGCTTGGGAAAGGAAAGGTGAACTGGAAGGCGGTGGGTAGTAATTATTCGGATTACATGAGCCGTGACGATTACAAGGACACCAAAGTGATGCTGCCGGTAATGATGGGCTTGCGCATGAGTGACGGCGTACTCTCGATCATGGCCCGGGACGTCGAACTGCTCAACAAGTCGGCTGCCGATATTGAATTCATGGCCGATAAGCTGGGAGTCGGTGGGGGGCAGCTTAAGCGGGCGACACGTGTTAAGGCTTTTGCGAATAAAAAAGATTGGAACAGGGTGTTTCTCGAGCTGGGCTATTTGCAAAAGGACATTATGGCAACAATGGCCCAGGAGGGAAATCGTGATCGACGTGCCATCCTCATATCAGCGGGATGGATCGAAGGTGCGCACATGATGTCCAGCGTGATATCCCGTCAATACACCCCGGAGGCATCCTCTCTCCTGCGTGAACCGTTGCTTGTCAAACAAATGTTGAGCGACTTGGGGGAACTCGATGCGGACAAGAAGTCTGATAAGGTGATCGTCGATATGGTTTCCGTCCTTAAGGAATTGTTAGTTATTATTGATGTTCCACTCCATGGAAGCATATCAAAAGAAAAGATTGAAAAAATGCACAAAATAACTTCCACTTTCCGCCAGAAGGTGATAGGTGATAGGCGGTAATGAAGTGTGGAGCCTTATCTCTAACCTGTTACTAACATACAACAACTAGATGATGAATATGATGAAAAACACAATAATAATGATGGTGTCCTGCTTGGCCGTGTTGACAAGTGCGGCCAATGCTCAGGATCCCACCAAATCAACCGATGATGCCTATAGCATGGGTGTCTATTACTCCCAAAGAGGATTCAGTATGCTGCCCTCGATCGACGGGGTGGACGGCTCGGGCGCAAAAATTTCGTTCCTCGTGCCTGTGAGCAAAGGCATTGATTACGTATTCTTAGCGGGGCGTGATGTCTACATTCGCGATCTGGACATCTACGTCTACGATGAGTCCAATGGTCTTATTCTCAAAGACAGACGCTCGAGCTCGCGCGCCGGTGTGAGGTTTCGCTCATCCTACACGGGAACCGTCAAGGTCATCCTCCATGTCGCACGGGCCCAGGG
>JBFERY010000006.1:0-73195 GCA_041548785.1 Oceaniferula sp. | reverse complement strand
TGTTCGCTAACAGCGCACCGGACGTGTTGTTGAATAACGGATTGGCATCCTGCCCCCAGTCGTCGACAATCATTAACAGGGTGTTGGCATGGATCGTATGAGTTCCTGTTAGGATTCCCGAGGCGAATGTGGCCACCACTGTATAGTCGCCCGGTGCGAGACCGTAGATGACGTGGTCAAAACTTAGTTCTTGCCGGGCAGGTCGGGAAACGGACCCCGGATCCACGGTGATACCGTTGAATGTTAAAGAGGTCGGGAGCTCGCCGAGGTCAGCTGGCGCCGCGCTGTCACCGGAAATCGTGACAGTGAGCCCGGCAGGATCACGCGGGAGCGTGGGGGTAAACGCCCGCCTAACAGGACGTGCGTAATTAAAGATACGGATTTGATCAAACTGGGGGCCATGGCCGGTGGCATAGGTTGCTGGGTCGCCGGTTTTGGGATCACTCCGCATGGCACCCGCGCCGTGGGCGTTGGTTGTCGGGAGAAAGGTCGTCTGGTCGATGGCGAGCGCCCTGCCAAAGGCGATATAGATTCCCCACTTGAAGAGATCATCCCCGAGCGATGTGCTGGTCCAGAACCATGACTCCGTTTCCGTGATCTGAAAAACCGGGTCAATGGCCGCCGTTTGGTTTGCCGCGATCGCGGCATCGGGAGCGCGTGTGTAGTCGACGATGGTATGCAACTGCTTGGCATCGGGCAGTCGCCAGTCGTTGTATCCCGCGTGTTCAAGCCCCTCGGCCCACGCGAGCGCCTCTGGCCAGTCGAGCGTTCCGTCGCCCTGGCTTCCGGCGGACGGGTAGGCGCCGCTGTCGTTTTGCAACCACATGAGCCCGGTGGCCAGATCCGTGATGGTGCCGTCACCATTGTCGATGAAGTTGTTTTGTCCATAGGTGGTGCTGCCACGGACGCAGCGTACGTAGGCGGTTCCGGTCGGGCCGCTGAGCAGGCCATTCGGGTAGGCTTTGATCCGGCCATCGACGAAGTTGAAGCCGAACGTGGCGGAGTCGTCGTTGATGGTGCGTCCGACGTAGTCGTTGGATGACCAGTATTGTCCGTCGATATCACGCTTGCTGCTGCCGGTGCTGGCAGGGACGAAGGTGGTGGTGGCCAGAGGGTCGTAGACGGTGAAATAGGTGGTGTCGATGTAGGGCCGATCGATTTCCGGCCGGCTGCTGCCATTGAAGTCGGCGAGCGAGAGAAGTTCCTTGATGGTGGGGAGCCGCCAGTCGCTTTCGCCAGCGAGCACCAGGGCGTCGGCGTAGGTCTGCGCTTCGGTCCGCGAGTAGAAGGCGTCGGGCGGTGTTTGTTGCCAGATGAGGCCGGTGTTGTTGTCGGTGACGGTGCCATCGCTGTTGTCGGTGTAGCTCGCGGCATGTTGCACGTATTCGGCGTCCTGTCCGAAGTAGGCTTCCCCCGAGGCCGGCGCGGGGTCGATTTCGGTGCCGGCATCATCGTAATAAACCGTCTGGTTGGTATCTACGGGGATAGAGTTGGAAGTTTGATACACCACGCGGAAAAACCGCTTGGTGATGCTGGTGATGGTTTCCACGTGAGGTGATTCGGTTGTTCCGGTGACCGACCAGTCGTCGGCTAATGTGTCACTGGCATAGAGCGTGCCGCTCCCTTGCCAGGAAACCGATGCCGTGGTCCCGCTGACATCGACCACTGGCGGGGGCAGTTCGTAGGAGATTGCCTGTTTGGGAGCAAAAAGGATCGCGAGGCCGAGGACGGCGGTGCTGAGTCGTGGGAGTTGCGGTATCGTTGGCATCACTTGTGGCGGGGAGATGTTTCTTGAGCTTCTACGAATAAACACGGGATGCGGAGGGATGTATCGTACAAAAATGTTAAGATATCGTAAAGAAGGGACTCGATGAAAGCCTAACAGCAAATCATGTCCTCTGCAGGGCTGTCACAATTGGCACTGAGCGCCCTGGATCACACCGCGGGCGGCGAGCTCGCGGTCGAGGTGGTTTTGCACGGCGGCTTTGGGCAAACCCCAGTCGGGCGCAACGAGGAACTCCCTGTCAGCGACGCCGAAGAGTCGTTGGACAACGATGTCGGGGCGGAGCCGTGGAAGGAAATCGGCGAGGAAGTCCGTGTAGCCGGCGAGGTCAAAAACAGGAAAAGGTTCCTTCTGGTACTTGGCGCCCAGAATGGACCCTTGAACGACGTGAAGGTGGTGTAGCTTGATAAAACCGATTGCCGGGTGGCGGTTGATCTCGTCGGCGTAGGCCAGCATTTGGTCGCGCGTTTCCCAGGGGAAGCCGAAGATGACGTGCACACAGACATGCAGCGGCGTATCACTCAGTGAGTCGAGCAGCCGGACAAGTTCGCCGTGGGTGCAGCCACGGTTGATTTTGACCAGGGTGGCCTCGTGGATCGACTCCATGCCGAGTTCGAGGTCGACTTCGAGGCGCTCGGTGTAACTCTCGAGCAGGGCGATTTTCCCGGGGTCCAGACAGTCCGGCCGCGTACCGACCGCGAGCCCTACCGTATCCACCGGACAGGTGGCCAGGGCCTCGTCGTAGAGTGATTGAAGCCGTTCGACCGGAGCGTAGGTATTTGTGTTAGGCTGGAAGTAGACGATGAACTTTTCCGCGCCAAAACGTCCCCGTGCCCGGGCCATACTGGCGAGAAGTTGTCCCTGGATGTTGTCGAGCGAGCGTGTGAGTGCGGGCGTGAACGAGTCGACGTTGCAGTAGGCGCAACCGCCGTACCCCTTGGAGCCATCACGATTGGGGCAAGTGAAGCCAGCATCCGCGATGACCTTGTAGACTTTCTGTCCGTCGAACTTTTTACGCAGCCACGGACCGTAGGCGTTGTAATAGCGTTGCGGCGCGTATGTGTTAGGATCGGACACGAGATGAATGGGCAATACAGTGCATTGTCGGTCAAGGGTCTGATGGACCACTTGCTTCTCAAATGCAAGAGATAAGCGGACCATGGTAGGGAGTCGCTGTTTTCAAGAGTGTGGCCCGCTCACCCGTTCCGCCGGTCATTTTTGTGGTCGGCGTAGCCTTTGATCCAAAAGGGCAGCAGCAACAGGGCGTAGAGCAGGTAGGCGATGAGGTTGAGCGTGATCAGGTACCACGGGTAAGGCCCCATGTAGTCGAAGAGGGTGGGCACGCCCGGCTTGCCGTTGAGGAAGCCGTAGTTGGTCGAGAGCAGCGCGTTGAGCACGATCACGATTGCCATGTAGGCCCAGCTCCAGAGCAGGATGCGTGTGAAAACGCCTCTTTCGGGGCGCAGCCGCATCCCGAAGACCAGCAGCAGTCCCGCCACGGGCACACCGCCGTGCTGGAGGAAAAACGCGTAGAACTCCGGCGCGTCCCAGCTGAAGTAAAGGGTGGGCGTGATCAGGCCTTGTAGCGTTCCCGCCACCCCCCAGAGGTAGCCGACCTCGGCCAGCCGCTGGCTGCGTCTGAACAAGGCGATGGCCAGCACGATGGCGACCACGTCACAGAGGTAAAACGGGTACGAGTTCTGGTGGATCATCTCAAGTGCCCGTGCGGCCGAGCCGTCGGGGCCATGGGCATAACGCAGCCAGTTGGTGAGCGGATCCGCGAGCACACTGAGCAGCAATAACACGCCGAGCCCGACCTCCGTGCGCCGTTTGATTGTTTCGGATACCTTGGAGCGGGCGAGCCAAATCAAGCCTATCGCGGCCCCGGCGATCACGCACAATGCCGAGCAATGCGCGACGCCGAATGCTGTAAATTCTCTGCTGTCCATGGGGTGGGGAAGGACGGAACGATAGGCGACGAACACTGATCCGCACAGATAAAAACGCCTACTTATGCGGCACCTGATCGAGTGACCGCCACCCTAACTATCATCACGACTTGTGATTACTGTTTCCATTAACCGCTTAGTCAACAACATGAAAATGATCTCTCGGATTATTCTGGTCAGGACGACAATGATGATATCCACTTCCCGGTCATCGTCTAACACCTCGATCCGGGCTTGGAAAGGGAAAGATGGAACATCTTTTCGGCCGCTCATTGACAGCTGGGATGCGACAAGCGATGTCGTCCGTCTTTGTAATCGCGAGGGCTATATTGTTAGTGTTTTCATGCTCGTGGTGCTGCCTGCATCAGCGGCGTAAAAGGCCCGAGATAAGAAATAAATAAGTTTATTTCGCTCATAGTGCTTGCGCTTGTCTGCGCGTGGTGGTTATTAAAAGCGAAGCCGTGCGTCCGATCATTCATGTGAGCGGAGTCGCGCGGAGCGGGAAATAGGAAAAAAATCGTGCAAATCGGAAAAACAGCGCAGAACGCGATTGCCGCCATGAGTTATCTGGCGGAGTGCCATCGTGACAAGCTGGGGCCGGTGAGCTCCCAGGCGGTGGCTGACGCCCGCGGTCTATCAAAACCGCTGGCGGCGAAGATTCTGACGACCTTGTCGCAAACCGGGCTGGTGCGCGGGTCGACCGGACCTGGCGGCGGTTATGAATTGGCGAAGGAGCCGGCCAAGATTAGCCTGCTTGACGTTGTTTCCCGTTTTGAGCTTCAGAACAAAGTATTGATGTGTCCGTTTGGTGAAAACTGGTGTGGTAACCAGGCGCCCTGTCCGTTGCACGATGAGATTGTGGCGTTGATGGACGACGTGCAGAGGTTCTTGGTGGAAAACAACTTTGGCGGTTTTGCGTCACCCGGCTGTTCGTCAAAGTGGTTGTAGGCGCAGCACAATTGATTTGTAATCCGTATGTGTTTGGTATAACAGCTTGGCTTGAGTGGTGTAAAACTCAAGTTAACCTAACCCAAAAATACGATGATTAAAGAATTCAGAGAATTCCTGATAAAAGGAAATGCGTTTGATATGGCAGTGGGCATCATCCTTGGCGGTGCCTTCGGACTGGTTGTCAAATCCCTGGTTGACAACATCATGATGCCATTGATCGGCGGCCTGTTGAAATTACCTGACTTTAGTCAGATGTACTATGCCATGGACGGCAAGGAGTACGAGTCATTGGCCGCGGCCCAAAAGGCCGGGCCGACTTTGGCGCACGGTGTGTTCATTAACAACACCATCAACCTGGTGATTGTTGGTCTGGCGCTGTTTGTGATGGTGAAATATATCGAGAAGGCGACCAAGAAGAAGGAAGAGGAAGCAGCGGCAGAACCGGCAGCGCCACCGAAACAAGAGGTGTTGCTCGAAGAAATCCGCGATTTGTTGCAGAAGTAATTATTCCGGGAAAACCCCATGGAGACGACCTGTTACGAAGACGGGTCGTCTTGCATTTTAACAGAAACCCGTCACATTCTTCGCGAGATGTGCACCATGACATGGTGGCGCGGGCTGTGTCTAACATGCGGGTCCGTCCCTACCGGATGGGCCCGCGAGAAATGCGGCAGTGCTAACCCCGTCATCATAATCCATCGGGGTTGCTGCGTACCCTGGGTGCCGGGCTGGGGGATGGGTGGTGGCGGCACCAATCAGGGGGTGTTGGGGTTGCCGATCTGGCGGAGCAGGTTGAGTGCGGGCTGGTAGCCGCGGTCGATGCCGAGCACGGTGCGGCAGGCCTCGAACGCCTCCATTTTTTCGCCTTTGCGCAGGTGGAGGGTGGCGCGGGCGTACGGGTAGTCGGGGGTTTGCGGGTTGATTTGCTCGGCGGTGCGGATGGCGGCGATCGCCTCGTTGAGCTTGTTTTGCCCGGCGAGCAGGAGCCCGAGGTTATACCATGCCCGGTCGTGGCGCGGGTCAAGCTTGACCACCTCGCGCAGCAGCTGTTCGGTTTTCTCCTTCTGGCCGAGCTCGGCGTAGGTGAGCGCCATGAGATACGGGTAGCGCGCATTACCGGGATCGAGGCTGACGGCAATCTTCAACTGTGCGAGTGCTTCCTCGGGTTTTTTAAGTTGGCCTAACAGGATGGCGTAATACTCCCGGGTTCCGGCGGACGTTTGATCGAGGGCGAGTGCTTTTTTCATCCATTTTTCCGCCTCGAGGTAGTTGCCGGCTTCGGATTCCAGCTGGACCATACGCATGGCGCCGGACGGTTGGTCGGCGGTGAAGCGGATGCTTGTTTTAAGCTCCTTGAGGATGTCGGACCGTTCGGACAGGTGGGTGCGCCACGCCCATGCGGCCGCCATACGGACTTCTTTGACGGGATCCTGGAGCAGGGGTTCGAGCCACGGACCGTTGCCTGGGCTGAACTCGAGAATCATACAGGCCGCGGCTCTGACCAGGGACTCCTTATGGCTGACGCCGACGCGTCCGATGTACTGGACCCGGGGTTCGGTCGCCCAGGGTTGCAGGATCTGGATCAGGGTGGCCTGCCAGTACGGGTTGGGCTCCCGGGCATAGCAGGCGAGCAGGGCGTCGAGACTGCCGGGTTGCCCGTTGTAGGCGGATGCGATCGCCCGGGTGCGCGCGCGCTGACGCTTGCGTTCCGGGGTGTGCATTTTTTCCCCGTACCAGGTGTTGGTCCATTCGACCGCCCAGTCGGTATCCTTGTCCGTGTGGCATTTGTTGCAGGCGTTGGGGATGCCGTGCTCCTTGGTCATTTGTGGATCGGGCACGTGGAACCCGTGGTCGCGGCGGGGGTCGCGGCCCATGTAGGTGGTGTTGGTCATGTGGCATTCGACACACGAGCTGCCCGTGCTGTCGGCCTTGTGGTGGGAGTGGCTGGCGGGGTCGATGATGCTGGCGCCGCTGATCCGGCCGTTGGTGCCACCGGCGTGGCAGGACATGCAGAGCGTGTTGTTCTTGAGGGGGAGCTTGAGCTTGGTGGTGTGCGGGTCATGGCAGTCGACGCAGCGCACGCCCTTGTGTCCCATGTTGCTGATCCGCAGCGAGGTCCAGACGTAGTCCTCGTCGCGGATCTGGCCATCGGCGTAGTAGAGGTGCGGCATGGTCGGGAGCTGGAGCTGGTAGTGGTCGCCGTACTTGTCGCCGATGTGGAAATGGTCGTCGAACTCGGCGCGTCGGCTGTGGCAGGTGGCGCAGTTGTCGTAAATGCGGTCGGGGTGGTTTTTCTTGAGGGATTTTTGTTGGGCGACGTCGATGAGGCAGCCGGATTCGGGGTCGGCCTGCTTGGCGAGGTCCCCGTGGCACTGGGTGCAGCCGACGCCCATTTCCTTCCAGTGCGACTGGTAGGTGTCGGTTTTGAGGTCATAATTTTTGCGGTAATCGGTCATGTGGCACCAGGCGCACTGGGTGTTCCAGGTCATGCCGCGGCCGGTCCAGTGGCCCCAGTCGCGCTCGGTGCGGAGTTCGCCGCCAAAGACGTCGAACCATTCCTTTTTGGCGGGGTCCCATGCGGCGCTCGGGGTTTGCCAGCGGCCGCCGCCTGCGGAGACGAGGTATTGGATCAGGGGTTTGATCCCGATCACCATCCCCACCTGGTGGGATTTTCCGTTGGCGGTGATTTTGAATTCGCCGGAGTCCTGGGTGAATGACCACTTTTCGGACGCGGTGGTGAGTTTTTGTTCCGAGAAGGGTAGGGTGTCGAGGCTGGCGTCGAGCAGTCGGTTCGCCTGCCCGTGGTCGGACCCTTGCCAGTGATGATGGATGTCCTTGTGGCATTCCTGGCAACGTTGGGAGATGGCATTCTGGCCGGGGAGTTGGGCCAGGCTGGCGTGGAGGTCGGGGTGTGCCCCGCCGGAAGTCTGGACGGCGGGCAGAGTGTCGTCGGCGCCCTCGGCAGCGCTGTCGGCGCCCGGGTTGTTATCATCGCAGCCGCACAGGGCGAGCACGGGCAAAAGCAGCGCGATACATTGGGAGAACGTGAATTTCATGGGGCTAGTTTCCCGGGATTTGCATTTCAAGCATCACGAGGTTGGATACGTTGAACAAGGCGTGGATGGAAATGGGTGCCCACAGCGAGCCGGTCAGCTCGTAGGCCAGGGTAAGGATCAGGGCGAGCAGGAAGAGGGGCAGCAGGGCGTTGATATTGAAGTGGACCACGGCAAAGAATAGCGAGGAGAAGGCAGCGGCGAAAAAGCGGTCGGTAAACCGTTTGGCGGACGCGTAGATGTAGCCACGAAAGACAAGCTCCTCAATGACGGGGGCGACGACGCACACGCTCACAGCGATTAAGATCCGGATGGCGGTTGCGCTGGCTTCCTTGTAGACGCGGACGGTTTCCTGTTCCTTGGAATCATCGCCGAAGGCATTTTTGAGAAAGTCCATGTATCCGGAATTTTCCAGGAGGAAAAAGAAGAGGTAGGTGAGAATGACCCCCATGGGGGCGATGACGACAAGATAGCGGGCATTTTTCCATCGCAGGCCGAAGAACTCGACGAAATTCATGTTGCGGAACATGAGCAGTGCCATGACGATGATTCCCGGGACGACCTGTGAGATGATGCGTGCGACGAGGATCAGCGGCGTGATTTTGATTTCCTTGACCGTGCCATCGGGATTGAGTTCGGGAGGTGCTTGGGAGGCGAGCAGGTAGGCGCCGTAGATAAGAAGAAAGAGGGCGATGCCGAGGAGGTCGGCCTTATTGAGAAACTCGGTGCTGACCTTTCCCTGCCGGTTCCAGCCGAGATCGGGTGCATTTTTCCGGATCAGGCCGTAGAGGGGGACGGCGCATGTGATGGCGACAGCACACAGGAGAAAGGTGTAGGTGAAGACGGAGTCAGAGGTCATAGGCATCGGGTGAGGCGGCAGTGTAGGGAAACAGAGCGAAGTTTGAAGTTTGAAGTTGAGCAGTTTCAGTGTGTGATCGGGGCATGCCAGAAACCACTAGCCACCGGTTGATTGACGCCGCCCAGGATCTGATACGCGAGCTGAAACCCTTGTGTTTCAGGGATCCGGTAAGTCATGTTTACCTGTCCACGGAATATGCCTGGGACCGGCACCGTGAGTATTTGGAGCGATTCGGTGGCGGTGGCGGCGTGGCCGGCGGGAAAAAACGCGTATTGATGCTCGGAATGAACCCGGGACCGTGGGGCATGGCGCAGACTGGCGTGCCCTTTGGCGAGATTCCCGCCGTGCGCGACTGGATGGGGATTTCCGGTCCTGTGGACAAACCCGAAAACGAGCATCCGAAGCGTCCCGTGGACGGGTTCGACTGCACGCGCTCCGAGGTGAGCGGCCGGCGCCTCTGGGGGTTGTTTTCCGGGAGGTACCCGAAACCGGAGGATTTTTTCGAGCGGCATTTTGTCGCGAACTACTGCCCGCTGGTCTGGATGGCGGAGACGGGTAAGAACATCACACCTGACAAGCTGCCCCAATCCGAGATGGCGCCGGTGGAACAATCCTGCCGCAAGCATCTTGCCGCAGTGATCACCGCGCTCGACCCGGAGTGGCTCATTGGTGTGGGTGCCTATGCGGAGAAAAAACTGATCGAAACCGTGCGCGAGTACTTTCCCGGGCGGGAATTCCGCACGGGCAAAATCCTGCACCCATCGCCAGCGTCACCCGCGGCCAACCGCGGATGGGAACCCCAGGCGGAGCGGCAGTTGGTCGAAATGGGCGTGTGGTAATGCAATGCGACAATGAGGGTTAGATTCCGTCGTCAAATGCGAGCGTGACGGATCGGAGGGTAAACATTATTGTTACACCAAATGGCACAGAGGATAACAAATCCGGTCGGCGGTATTCCCTGTCTGGCCAGGGGAATACGGCAGAGGCTGCGCCTGTTACCATGGAAATCCATCGGCGGGCGTGTCGGCTCGGTGGGGCTATGGGTGTTGGCGATCCCCGTCGTGCTGTACCTCTGGGGAATGATTTACTACAACGGTCCGTTCGCGCAGGCGGGTGTTGGCAACGTGTTGTTAGGACTGATGTGGATTGGGGTGAGCATCTCGATGTATCAATGTGCATGCGGCTGGAAAAAGCGACTGCTTGCTCTGCTGATAGCGGTTCTATTGGTGCTGATCCCGTGGAGCTATATCCGTCCCTCGAATGGTCGCGACTGGAGTCCGGAGTTTAGGTTGACGGGCTATACGGAAGTGACGGGTGACCGGGTGACGATGCACCATTTCCGCAATTTTGATTACCCGCGTGACGACAGTGGGGTCGGCGGCATGGTTGTCGAGCGGTGGGAAACGCGCACCGTGCACCTGTCGAACTTGCGGGGGCTGGATTATTTTCAATCCAACTTCAAGGACGATCTGTTAGCGCATCCCGTGTTGTCGTTTGATTTCGGGACCGACGGAAGAGTGTGTCTTTCGGTGGAAACCCGCAGGGAGGTGGGTGAGGAGTTCACGCCCTTTGGCGGGCTTTATAAGATGTTTGAGCTCCAGTATCTCTTTGTTTCGGAGGAGGACTGTATCCGGCTACGGACCAACGTGCGCAAGGAAACGGTCAGGCTTTATTCGATCTCCGCCCCCCTGGACGAGGTTCGGGACATGTTTTTGCGGGCGGTGGAAATCCAGAACCGGCTTGCCGAAAAGCCGCGGTTCTACAACGTGATCAATGCGAACTGTACGACCAGCCTGCGCGACCAGCGCCCCGAGCACAAGCGTGGGGCGTGGGACCGGAGGATCCTGTTCAATGGCATGCTGGACGAATATCTCTACGAACGCGGAAGAATCGACGATGCCTCCTTGCCGTTTCAAGAACTTCGCGCCAGGTGTCAGATCAACGATGCCGCTGAACAGGCGCATGACGACCCGGCCTTTTCCGAACGCATCCGCGTGGGTCGCCCGGGGCGATAATGGCTCAATAGCCTTTTTCCTGGATAAAATCCGCGACCCACTCGATACCGTACTTCCCGTTGATGAAATCGGGATGGTCGATGATTTCCTGTTGGAACGGGATCGTGGTTTTGATGCCCTCGATCTTGAACTCGGAGAGGGCGCGCTTCATCCGGGCGATGGCGATTTCACGTGTAGCCGCGGTGACGATGAGCTTGGCAATCATCGAGTCGTAGTGTGGCGGGACGCTATAGCCGGAGTAGACGTGGGTATCGACACGGACGCCCTTGCCTCCGGGGGTGTACCAGAGATCGATTTTGCCAGGGCTGGGGCAGAAATTGTTGTACGGGTCCTCTGCGTTGATGCGGCACTCGATGGAATGGCCACGGGGCGTGGCATTGAGCACGTGGTGGGACAGCGGCTCGCCGGCCGCGACACGGATCTGTTCCTTGATGAGCTCACAGCCCATCACTTCCTCCGTCACCGGATGCTCCACCTGGATCCGGGTGTTCATTTCCATGAAGTAGAAATTCTCGGCCTTTTCATCCACGAGGTATTCGATGGTGCCGGCGTTTTCGTAGCCGATGGAAGAAATCAGACTGACGGACGCGTCGGCCATCCTTTGGCGGAGCTCGGGGGAAATCAGGGGCGACGGGCACTCCTCGATGATTTTCTGGTTGCGGCGCTGCATCGAGCAATCGCGCTCGCCGAGCTGGATGTAGTTGCCGTGGGTATCACCGATGACCTGGAGTTCGATGTGGTGCGGCTTCAGCACGAGCTTCTCGAGGTAGCAGTCGCCATTGCCGAAACACGCGATCGCCTCCTGGCTGGCCTGGTTATACATCTCGATGAAATTCTCCTCAGTGTCGCACGGGCGCATGCCGCGGCCACCACCACCGGCGGTGGCTTTGATCATGACGGGGAAACCGATCTCCCTGGCGAGTTCCAAGCCGTGTTCGGCGGACTCGAGCATGCCTTCGGATCCGGGGGTGACGGGCACACCGTTGGCGACGGCGGTGGCACGGGCCGTGTTTTTATCACCCATTTTACGGATGACGTCGGCGGACGGTCCGATGAATTTGATCTTGCAGCTGTCGCAGATCTCGACGAAGCGTGCGTTTTCCGAGAGGAAGCCGTATCCCGGATGGATGGCGTCAGCGCCGGTGATTTCGGCGGCGGCAATGATGCGGTCCGGTTTCAGGTAGCTGTCCTTACTCGGGCCGGGGCCGATACAGACGGCTTCGTCGGCAAGCTGGACGTGCATGGAATCGACGTCAGCCTCGGAATAGACGGCGACGGATTCGACGCCGAGCTCACGGCAGGCGCGGATGACACGAAGGGCAATTTCCCCGCGGTTGGCGACAAGAACTTTGTTAAACACAGTGAATGATGGTTCGTTGGTGGTTGATGGGGGGCATGCGGTGATTGGACCCACCGGGAAGATGCGATGGCGGCCGGAACAGGCCGCCCGGGGTGGCACTACTGCACACGGAACAGGGCGTCGCCAAACTGGACAGGCTCGCCGTCCTGGGCCACGAGGGCGCTGATGGTGCCGGAGGTTTCCGCCTTGATCTCGTTCATGACCTTCATGGCCTCGATGATACAGAGCGTCTGGCCGACGCTGATGGTGTCGCCGACCGCGACAAACGGCGCGGCCTCCGGAGAAGATGCGGCGTAGAACGTCCCCACCATGGGCGCGGCGATTTCCTCGCCGGCAGGCGCGGCGGGGGCAGCGGAATCAGCGGCGGCAGCGGGGGCGCCGGCGGCCACGGGCGCAGCGGGCTGCTGGTTAACGTGCACGACTTCGGCGCCTTTTTTAAGCTTCAGATTTACCCCCTCCTCCTCGAGGTGGAAATAAGTGAGCTCATGCTCGTTCATGAGTTCGACGATTTTACGAATTTCCTTATGATCCACGGTATTGATAGTTAATTGTGATGACTCGGCCCGAGGGGTTCCCGGACGCCTGTGATGGGCTGGATACTACGCGCCTCGGGCATGGCGCGTCAAGTAATTGGTTTTGCCGCCACCCAGCCGCCACCCAGCGGGCACCCCGGCCAGCCACGTGGCAGAGTTTGGGGTTTGAAGTTTCCGCCGAGCTCTGCCAGATTGGCGGTGATGATTTCCCGACGCAAGATCCATTACCCCGTGACCCAATGGCTCGGGCAGTACCTTTACCACTTCAAACGCTACTCACAGATCCCCCTCGTCTATGACGACCTGCTCCGGTTCACCGGATCCATACCCTATGAAGACCCGAAGGGAAAAGAGACACTGTGGCTCACGGTCATGTATCCCCAGGAGATCATGCAGGAGTTGCGACCGCAACTGACCAAGATCTACACCGAGCTCAAGGTGGGCGGCGATACCGCTCACCATGAGCACCTGACGGTCGACCGGATTGATTTCGGTGAGTTTGGCAACTCCCGGCCGTTCCGGATCCGGATCACGAACCAATACAACGACAACTCGGACTACTACTATGTGAAACATGCCGATGCCTCGCGCATCTACGGTCTGGAGCTGGAGCATATTCTGTCCCCCAACCGGATCAACTACCTGGCACGGGGGAACACCCTGATCGAGGAGCACATCGCGGGCGTGCCCGGCGATGTGTTTGCGGGCAATTATCTGCCCCGGCCCGACCTGAATAAAGTGCGCGTGGCCAAGGAGTTTGTCAAATTCAACGAGCGCTGCTTCATACGTCTGTTAGGAGACATGCGGTCGGTTAATTATGTCGTGGACATCACCCCGGACTTTGAAGCGATCCAGTACCGGGTGCGACCGATCGACTTCGACCAGCAGTCGTACCAGGGTCGGTCGAAAACCTACATGGCGTATCACTTTGACAGCAACAAGGATGTGACGCGGCTGAGTTTCCGCGAAATGAACCGCAAGACCATCGCGCAGTATGCCGAGGAGGAGCGCACCCAGATGTCACGCCGGGCATCGGTCGAGAAAAAACGGTTCCAATCTCTGTTAGCCTCGATGGCGCGTGAGGAGCTCGCCCCCCCCGAGAACGTGGCCCGATTGAAAAACGGCCTCAGGAGGGTCCACGGCACGGACATGTTCAAGGGTTGTGAGTCGATGGGTGAGCTGACCAAGCTCCACATCGAATACATGCTCTACGACCCGGATTTTTCGTACAACCGGAAGAAGCGGATGTTTGGCTAAGCTACCTGCAGCGTGAGAGGATGCTGAGCATGTAGCCGGTGCCGTAGGCGTAGTGGTAATTGTAGAGGGGGAAGTCCCACCACGAGCCGTTTTGTTCCTGTTTCGGGATGAGCAGGGCGGCGAGTTTTTGTTGCCACGGGCCGCGTTCGTTTTCAGGCAGCATGTGGATGCATTCGCTCGCGTAGTAGTGGCCGTAGTAGTAGAAGTAGCCGGCGACCGCGGCCGGCGCTTCGTGCGGGATGGGTCGCTTGCGGCCGTGGTCGAGCCAGCCGTTGCGGTCGAAGAGCCGTTGCAGCCAGGTGCGCAGGACGTCGTCGGTGACGGCCTCGTCGCCGAAGGCGCGCAGGGCGGCGTTGCAGGCCTGGGAGCGGCCGAGCGAGCCGGCGGGCCGGTTGATCGGGTAGCGCGGGCGGTAGCGGTGGCTGCGTGAGTAGACGTAGGAGAAATCGGGCGTGCGCTGTTCCTGGAGGCTTTTGACGGCGCGGTCGGTGAGGACCTTGGGCAGGGTGATGGCCATGGTTTGCGCGGCGTCGTGCATGGCGAGCATGACGGTGGCGGTGGTGAAGCTGGTGATCATGCCGGTGGGTTTCTGGCTGACGTGGTCGAAGTCGTAGTATCCCCAGCCCCGGTTGATGTCTTCGTCGTGATGGAGGTAATGGATTTGGATCTGTGCCTGGCGTTTGTATTCGGCGCGCTGGGCCGGGTTGTTACGGTGTCGGTAGAGCGAGGCGAGTGCGCGCAGGCCGTAGGCGTGCCCCCAGATGTTGTAGTTGGCCCGGCGCGTGATGTTGCGGGTTTTGGGCAGGGTTTTGAGCAGCCAGTCCTCGCCTCTGCTGATGGCGGCGAGGGTGGCGGTTCGTTGGTCGCGGCTTTCTAACAATCCGTGCAGCGCGATGCTGCTGCTGGCGACAAGGTAAGCTTCGTGGGCGTCGGGGAGCGGCGCGTAAATGTTGACACCCTTGGTCCGCGTCGGCCCGCCCCACGAGCCGTTTTCATTTTGGTGGCCGATGAGAAAATCGACCCCTCGGGTGATCGCGGCATCGATGTCCGGCTGGGCACCGGAGCATGGAACCGTGGTGACGGCGACGGCAAAAGCCGCGATGATGACGATGAGCTTCAAGCTGGAAAACCGGGGGGATGGACTGGGGTGAGCGGGGGTGGGGTCTCTGTTTTACTTGATGATGACCTGGTCTTTTTCGAGGCCCTTGGTAATCACCACCCATTCCTTGTTAGACTGTCCGATGGTGACACGGCGGTCGGCGCTTTTGCCGTCGGCGAGTTTGACTTTGACGGTGTAGGACCCGTCGTCGGCGCGGCTCAGGTAGCCGGCGGGGATTTTGAGTGCCTTGTCGACGCTCTGGGAGATGACGCGGATGGTTGCCTTCATGCCGGGAACGACCTTGAGGCTGGCGGGGATGGTTGCCGTGAGGGTGGCGTGGAACGAGCCATCGGCTTCCGGGTGGCTGCTGATGCCGGTGAGGGTCACTGGGAAGCTTTGGTAGCGGTCGAGGTTAGTGATGGCGTAGCCGGTGGCTTTCGGGGTGAGGGCGGGGAGTTTGTTTTCCTCGGTGAAGGCGGAGAGGGTGAGCGGGCTCCGGGCGGGAATGAAGGTCATCAGGGTGACGTCCGCCGGGAGCTTGCCGCCCACCTTGAGCACCTTGACGGCGGCGGTCGGGTTCCAGCGGCCGTGTTCCATGCTGCCGTAGTAGACCACGCCGTCGGCGGGCGCGGTGATCTCCATCATGGCGCGATCGGCCTTCATTTGCGCGAGGTTTTTGATGGCCTCGTTGTCGTCATGGATGGCCTTGGCAACGGCGACACGCTTTTGCGCGAGTGTGCGCGGCAGGGTTTGTTGGGCGGAGCTGTTGCTGATCCGGGAGTTTTCGGCGGCGAGCTGGAGCGATTTGAGTTTGCGCGGGATGGTGGTGCTGAGGGCGTGGGCGGCGTCGATTTTGGTCGCCTTGAGAGCAAACCGGGCGCGGTCGACGGCGTTGCGGGTGCGGGTCAGGATGATCTCCTCGGTTTCCTCGGTTTTGTTGTCCTCGTCGTACATTCTCATGAGTTGCTTGAGTTCCTCCGCCTGGTAGGCGAGCGCGAGTTCGGCCCTTTTGACGGAGCGCTGCGTTTGTTCGATTTCGATGGGGTGACCGGTTTCGGTGTACCACTTGAGGTTTTCCGCGTCCTCGATTTCGTTGCGGGCGTAAGCCGCGAGGCTGCGCGGGGTGGTGATTTCGAGCTGGGCGAGATCGTGTTTTGCCTGGGCGAGGGTGAGCGCGTCGGATTGACGGGCTTGTTCGGTCGCGGCGATCTGGTCGTCGAGCTGACGGGTGTCGATGCTGATCAGCCGGTCACCTTTTTTGACCACCGCACCCTGGGCGACGAGCCCGGTGACGGTGAAGTCGGTCCATTTTTCCGGCTTGATCGAAATGGGCTGCGACTGCGCAGGCAGGAACACCGCATTCAGCGTGGTTTCAATCCTGAAGGGTTTGGGCTCGACGGTGTACTCGTCAGCTTGGGACAGGGACGTCAGGGCGATGACTGGCGTCAGGCAGAGGAGGAGGCAGCGGCACATGGTGGTCATTAGGGATTAGGAAATGGGGAATGGGGAATGGGGAATGGGGAAATTGCGGCTCTGGGGGAGCCGGGGACGGGGTTAGTAGGATTTTTTGCGGGCGAGCCAGATGGTGTGGGTGCGGCGTTTGGTGCCTTTGTGGGCGGCGGCGACGGCGTTTTCGCTGACATCGAAGCCGGCTTTGCGCAGGGTTTTGGTAAATGCCTTGTCGGAGCGGGCCGACCACACGGCGAGCAGGCCGCCGCCTTTGAGGGCCGACTGAATCTCACGCAGGCCTTGGAGGGTGTAAAGGCTGTTGTTGTTGTTGCCGTGGAAGGCGGACGGACCGTTGTCGACGTCGAGGATGATGGCATGGTAGTCACCCTGGGACTGGCGGATGAGCTTTTGCACGGGTTGGATCTTGATGGTGATCCGGGGGTCGTCGAGAAGGCCCGGATGGAGGTGGGCGAGGTGGGTCCGGTTCCAGTCGACAATGGTCGAGGTGAGTTCGGCGACGGTGAACTGGACCCGTTTTCCGGGCAGTGCCCGGGTGGCGGCGGCGAGGGTGTATCCCATGCCGAGTCCGCCGATGAGGATTTTCGGTTGGTTGACCGGGCTGAATGGTTTGCATGCGAGTTCGGCCAGGGTTTCCTCGGACCCGTGCGAGAAGCTGGTCATGAGTTGTTGGCCCTGGGAGCAGATCATGTAGGTGCCGTCATGTTCAATGAGCTCCAGGGATTCGCCTTCGGGGGTGGTGGCCTCGGCGATTTTTCGGTTTGGTTTCATAGGGCGATGTTGGGCGGGCGGAAAGTGTTGGGATTGTGGCTTGCAGGGGACGTAAAAGGTGTGCTATAAGCGAATTATGTCTGACGATCAACAACAACCACCCGAAGAAACGCCGGCGGAAGTGCCAGCGCAAACTCCCGTCGACGCTCCCGTTGAACCTGCTCCCGAGGCCGCGCCGCCTGCACCAGCTCCCCCGGTTGCCGGAGCGCCGATCCCGGGTGCGGACAAAAAAATCCTGGCGGGGATAATGGGCATTTTATTTGGCGCCTTTGGCGTGCATAAATTCATCCTCGGTTATAAGAACGAGGGAATCATCATGGCCGCAATCTCCGGAGGAGCCTTAATTTTGGGGATTCCCTTGATGTTTTTTGGCATTGGCTGTCTGCTTCTGCCGATCGTATGGATTGTCGGTCTTATCGGCCTGATTGAGGGCATCATGTATCTCACCAAGTCCGACGCGGAGTTTGTGAATACTTACATCACCAACAAGAAACCTTGGTTCTAGGATTTTAAGAAAACGTTAGCTTTGAAAATAAAAACCCCGTCGGTCATATCCGGCGGGGTTTTTGTGATTTGGCTGCGCGTTGTTTGGGTCATGACCGGGACGGTCATGTTACAACGCGGCGATGCGGCGGCAGACTTCCTCGACATTTTCGCGGGTGTTGAACGAGGAGATGCGGAAGTAGCCTTCGCCGGCGGCGCCGAATCCCGAACCGGGGGTGATGACGACCTGGGCGTCCTCGAGCATTTTGTCGAACATGCCCCAGGAGTCGATGCCTTCCGGACACTGGACCCAGACGTACGGGGCGTTTTCGCCGCCGAACACGGTGAGTCCCGCGCTGATGCAGGCATTGCGGAGCAGGCTGGCATTACCCATGTAGTGCTCGATCAGAGCGGCGACCTGGGCTTTCCCCTCGGGCGAGAACACGGCGGCGGCACCGCGTTGGACCGGGTAGGATGCGCCGTTGAATTTGGTCGCTTGGCGGCGGTTCCAGAGGGAGTGCAGCGAGACCTGCTCGCCGGTGGAGGCGGTGACGGTGAGCGATTTCGGAATCACGGTGTAGGCGCAGCGGACGCCGGTGAACCCCCCGTTTTTCGAGAACGAGCGGAATTCGATGGCGCAGGTGTGGGCGCCCTCGATCTCGAAGATCGAGCGTGGCACGGACGGGTCCTGGACGAATGCCTCGTAGGCGGCATCGTAGAGGATGATGGCGTCGTTGGCCCTGGCATACGCGACCCAGGCTTCGAGCTGGGCGCGGCTGGCGGTGGTGCCGGTCGGGTTGTTCGGGTAGCAGAGGTAGATGAGGTCGACCTTTTCCTCCGGGATGGCGGGCATAAAATCATTTTCCGCGGTGCAGGGGAGGTAAACCAGCCCTTCGTAGGCGCCGTTTTCATCGGCTTCGCCGGTGTTGCCGGCCATGACGTTGGTATCGACATAAACCGGGTAGACCGGGTCGGTGATGGCGATTTTGTTACCCTTGCCAAAGATGTCGAGGATGTTGCCGGTGTCGCATTTCGAGCCGTCGGAAATGAACACCTCGTCAGCGGAGATGTTGAGGGCGGCGAACTGGTTCTCGACGATGGCCTCACGCAGGAAGCCGTATCCTTGCTCGGGGCCGTAGCCGTGGAAGGTCGCGGCGACACCTTGTTCATCGATGGCGGCGTGCATGGCGTCCCGGACGGCCTGCGGAAGTGGCTCGGTGACATCGCCGATGCCGCAACGGATCAGCCGGGCGGTTTTGTCGGGATTGGCATCGGTCCAGGCGGTGACGCGGCGTCCGATTTCCGGAAAGAGGTAACCGGCTTTGAGCTTGAGGAAGTTTTCGTTGATGTGCATGCTGGTCGGTGATTGGTGATTGGTGATTAGTGATTAGTGATTGGTGATTGTTTGGCCGTACGGCGCGAGAGGACGATGATCGCGGCGACGAGGGTGAGGAAGACGACGGCGATGATGGCAAAGCCGGTCATGAGGCGTTCGAACATGGGCTCCTTGTCCTCGGGAGGGGCATCCGGCGCGACGTAGTCGGGATCAGTGCGGAGGACCAGGGTCTTGTCCCTGATTTCGACGGCGGAGAGGCGTTTGAAGACGGGGCCGAGCTCCTTGTCTTCGTGCAGCGGGCGCAGCAGTGTCTCGGAGATGAATTTTTTAAACTCATCCGGGATGTGGCCGGGTTTCGCCGGGCGGATTTCCATGACGCGGGGGAACGCCGCACCCTCGACGAGCTCGGGTTGCACGGTGATGGAGCCGTTGAGGTAGCGCATCTCGTCGCTGCCCATGCGTGATTTGACGGGGAACGAGATAGCCGCCTCGATGTGGCCGTCCTTGATGGCGGAGATGGCGAGGTTGTGGCGGTGGGGTTTCAGGATATCGAAGGTGGCGATGGCGAGGTTCAGCTCATCGGCATCGAGGGTGATCTCGGCCTGATGCCGGGCTTCGATGTTGTGCCGGAAGCCGACGAGTTTGGCTTTGAGCGCGGTTTGGGCCGACTCCCGGCCCTTGGTTTCGACCAGTTCGATCGACCTGGGCGCCTCTTCGGTGAATCCCGCGATGGTGTCCTTGACCTTGAAATACGTCCAGATGGTGAACGCGATCATGCCGGCGGCGAGCGCGCCGGCGATGATGAAAATCGAGCAGCCGGCGAAGGGGGAGAATTTCCCCATCCCTTTTTCGGAGTCTGAATTTGCGTCGGCCATGGCAGGGGAGTAGGTGTTTTTTGACCGAATTGACAGAATTTTTCAGAATTTCTTGGCTTGGGGCGCAATTTGGTATTTGGAGTTTGGGCCGTAGCGTTTAAAACATCGGCGTGTCGAAGATTCTTGTAGGCCTTTCAGGAGGTGTTGATTCCGCTGTTGCCGCCGCTCTGTTGCTCGAGCAGGGGCATGAGGTGGCGGGCGGCTACATGAAAAACTGGATCAACGACGACGGGATTGCCGGCGACTGTCCGTGGGAGCAGGACGTCGAGGACGCGCACGCGGTGGCAAAGACGCTGGGTATCGAGTTTCGGGTGGTGGATTTGATTGACCAGTACCGCGACCGGATAGTCGACTACCTCCTCGAGGGTTACCGCAACGGGATCACGCCCAATCCGGATGTTTATTGCAACCGGGAGATGAAGTTCGGGGTGTTTCTCGACTATGCTCTGGAGCAGGGGTTTGAAGCGGTCGGCACCGGTCATTATGCGCGCCGGCGTGAGCGGTCGGATGGCACGGCCGACATCCTGCGGGGTGCCGACCCGAACAAGGACCAGAGTTATTTTCTCGCCCTGATGGAGCAGAGGCAGGCGTGGCATGCGCGGTTCCCCTGTGGCGAGATGCTCAAGCCACAGGTGCGCGAGGTGGCGCAGCGGTTCAACTTGCCGGTGGCGGGGAAAAAAGACAGTCAGGGGATTTGTTTTATCGGGAACATCAAGATGGCTGATTTCCTCAGCCATTACGTACCGGACAACCCCGGTGATATTGTGGATCTCGAAGGTAATGTGTTAGGAAAGCACCGCGGTCTGCATCTCTATACGCTCGGCCAGAGGAAAGGCCACGGCGTCGCATCCCCACGCGAGGGAATGGCCTACGTTGTCATCGGCAAGGATCCGGAAAAAAATCACCTTATCGTCGGCTGGGATCAGTCGGACACGCCGGGGCTGTACGTGAAAACCTGCACGGTCGGTTCGGTCTCGTGGGTGAATAAACCGATCACGTCGGCGTGCAAGGTGGAGGCCCAGCCGCGGTATCGGTCGAAAAGCGAGCCGGTGACGGTGACTCCGCTCGATGATGGCAAGCTGGCCTTGGAGTTTGTCCGGCCGCAACGTGCCGTGACCCCCGGGCAGATCTGCGCGTTTTACGACGGCGGCACGCTGTTAGGCGGCGGGGTTTTCGAATCGGTGGGCGGGCCTTAATCGAGCGGATTGAGCTCGATCGCATCTCCGGTGATTTGCCAGCGGTAGCCGGCTTGCTCGCAAATGAGGTTGAGCGCCTGTTGGGCGGTGATATCGGCTTCCGAAAGAGTGATGGTCGGTTGTGGCTGGTCCATGGGTGTGGAAGCGGCATCCGGCACACCGTCGTTGAGCAAATGGGGATTCCGGATGACAAAGCTAAGCCCGCTGACAGTGACGTCACCTGCGGGTCCGATTTCCTGAAGTCGCAGGCGGAAAAAATCGACGGCCTCATGAAGAGAGACTTTTTCCATATCGATTAGGGGGATGACGGTCTGCTTGAGGTGCCTAAGTAGGCTTCGTTCCGTGTCGGACAGTGCGATGACATCGCCGGACGGGGGAATTTTCTTTGCAACGACGGTTGCCGCGCTTGACGCCTTGGGAGCAACCGCTTCAGTCACAGCGGGGGCGGTGGTCACCTGCTGCGCAGGCTCACGGTTCATAAGCCAGCCGGTGACGACGGCGAACGATACCAAGAAAGTAAGGATGGCGATACGCATCGTCATTGGCGAAAGTATATGGGATAATTTTTCATTTTGCATCACGAATCTTGAGGAATCTGATAAACGATGTTTTGATTTTTGGGAAATTGCTTTAGAGTCACGTAGTAATGAGCGTGGCCAGTGACGATGTGGAGGCATTTTTGGAGTTCCTCAGGGTGGAGCGGAATGCCTCGGTGCGCACGTTGAGGAATTACAGCCATGCCCTGAATGCCTATCTTGATTGGCGTGGCGACGACTTTGAATCCTGGCGGGATTGTTTGGCGGATGATTTCCGCGCTTATCTCTTCGAATTGATGAAGCGGGAGTTGGCGCGGGCGACGATCCGGTTGCGCTTTGCGGCGCTGCGCTCATTTTACAAATTTCTCGTCCACCGCCGTGGTCTGGGTGTCAGCCCGTTGGCCGACGTGCAGTTGCCGAAGCCGGAGCGGAAGTTGCCGGTGGTGTTGAGTTTGGCGCAGATGGAGCAGCTCTTGCAGATGCCGATGGCGGTGGTGCCGGACCCGCGGGCGCAGCCGTGGCAGGCGGCGCGTGATGTCGCGATCCTCGAGCTGTTCTACTCCAGCGGCCTGCGCGTGTCCGAGTTGGTGGCCTTGGATGTCAAGGACGCTGATTTTCTCTCGGAAACGCTGCGTGTACTCGGCAAGGGAAACAAGGAAAGGCTGGTCCCGATCGGTTCCCACGCGATGGTGGCGATCCAGAAATACCGGCAACAGGCAGGCGTGCACGAAGGGCCGCTGTTTGTCAATAAGAGCAAAGACCCGGGCAAGAGGAGGCTGTCGACGCGATCCGTCCAGATGTTGTTAAAAAAGTACCTTGCGGCGTCGGATATCGGCTTTGATGTGACGCCGCACAAGCTGCGCCATACCTTTGCCACACACATGTTAGACCATGGCGCGGACCTGCGAAGTGTGCAGACATTGTTAGGTCACGCCTCGCTTTCGACGACGCAAATTTACACCCATGTCACCAAGGAGCGGATGCGCGAGGCGTATGATGCGGCGCATCCTCGGGCTGGGGACGGGTAGCCCAGGCCTGTCTTCAGGCAGGCATTGTTGCTGTCCCGCGGGCCCGACTGAACCACTGCTAATCGGCTTGCCCTTTCAAGGTCACTCTAACGAAGGTTCTCGCCGTAACGCCAACCTTCGCGAGCGGGTTCCTTGACGAAGGCATTCAACTCGGGATGGTTGGTAATGCGGGCGTTCTTGGCATCCCACTCGATGCGCGTATTGAAGCGCTGGGCGAGTACGCCCAGAAGAATGATTTCGGTGAGCTTGGCGGAGTAGGCAAAGTTTGAACCGGGTTCGGGGCCTTCGTTCTTGATGGCGCGCAGCCATTCCCGGAACGGGCCACCCTCGACGCGCGCGATGGTTTCGGCGGGCTTGTTCTCACGGTAGTGGTTGCGCAAATCCCGGGGCATGATGGCGGGTTTGCCCGCATGCGTGCCGCAACCGATGGCCCCCTTGCTGCCGACCATCCAGCAAGACCGCCCGAGGGAGGTGGCCGCCTCCAGCCCGAATTTGTCGATACGACCGACCTTGGTCCAGTCCTGCGGTCCGTCGAACCAGCTGAGTTTTACCGGGCCACGGTCACCTTTCGCGGGAAAGTGAAAATCAACCTGGCTACCTGCCGGAATGACGCCCTTGAGCGAGTCCTCGCGCGAAATGCAATCGATGACGGTGGGCGCATCCAGATCGAGTGCCCATACCGGCGTATCAAAGGTGTGGCAGCCGAAGTCGCCAAGCATCCCGGAGCCGTAATCGTAGAATGACCGCCACTTCTTGCGGATGTAGCCGTCATAAAACGGGCGCGGATCGGTTGGCCCCTGCCAGAGATCCCAATTCACCCCCTTGGGCACCGGAGACGTTGGTGGCGGCATGGTGGCGGGGTTGGCAAAATGCATGCCTCCCATATCGGGCCCACTATTGAGTGCGAAGACTTCGCTTACCTCACCAATCATGCCCGCGCGATAGGCCTCGACCGATTCCCGGATGCCTGCCCCGGCATGCCCCTGGTTGCCCATCTGGGTGACGAGCTTGTAGCGTTCCTTGGCCTTGAGCAAGGTGCGCGCCTGCCAAATATTGTGCGTCAGTGGTTTCTGGACGAAGACGTGGATGCCGCGTTCCATCGCGGCCATTGTGGCGGCAAAATGAGTATGATCCGGCGTCGATATCACCACGGCATCAATATCCTTGTGCATCTTGTCGAACATGACGCGGAAATCTTCGTAGAAGGGCTGCGTCGTTTGCCAATTTTTCATGTTTTCCACGCACAATTCGCGGTCCACGTCGCAGAATGCCACCAGATTCTCGTCACCGCACCCTTGTTTAACCGGCTGCTGGGCAATCCATCCACCGGAGCCAATCAGTGCCACGTTGAGCCTGCCGTTCGCCGAACCGCCGGATTTGCCGATGGCAAATAACGGAAATACACTACTGGCCGCGACCGCGCCACTTGCTGAAATAAATGCTCTGCGTTTCATGATGATTGATGGTTGGTAATGTGCCTTTTGGTTGATGGGATTAAAGGGAGGAGACGGGGGAGGGCGGCAGCGGAGGGGGGGCGATGAACGGACAGTGGTGAGTGGGCAGTGATATGGCAAGGGAAATGCGAAAATGAGCAGCGTTGTCCGGGTGTATTTGGCGAGCGGGCACGGTTTCCATGGTTGTGCACGCCGGCGATGGACAATCACACGCCATTTCGGGGTGACCTGCGTCGGGGTGACCTGCGGTCCCATGTCAAACTGCTGCAAACGGCCTATTTTGGCAAGTGGAACATGGGTCGGCAAGCGGGCCCGCGGCCGGGCTTTGATCACTCGGCGAGGGCCTGGTCGGTCGGGAAATTCACCTCGATTATATGCGCCAGGTCACCGGGGCAGACCAGAACCTCGGTCGATTGTTAGGCGGGCACGATGACTCGGGTTGAGCGAGGACACCGTGGTGATTTACTCGGGCGATAACGGATACTACCATGGTGAGCATTGTTCGGGTGACAATGCGCTCGCTGTATGTTAGGTCTGATCCTGACCATAATGGTAGTGCCCGGGCTCCGCGCACCATGTTGAAGATCCGGTCCCGTTTGCTTGGGATGACGGCGCGATGGCGCATTGGACTCGATGGCGACCGCGTCCCACCCGCGCCGCCATGCTTTCGGCCAATCCTGTTGACAGTGGCGGGCTATTGATCAAGCATCGGCAAAGTGTCATAACCATCCTCATGAAATCCATCGCCCTTCTGCTTGCCCTGTCCCTTCCCGCTTGCGCCACCAATGTGGTGTTTATTCTCGCTGACGACCTCGGCTTCATGGATGTCGGCTTCAACAACCCGGAAACGTTTTATGACACCCCGGTTCTCAATGGCCTGGCCAACGAGTCGATGCGCTTCACCGCCGCCTATGCCGCCTGCTCGGTGTGCTCGCCGACACGGGTGTCGATCATGACCGGCCAATACCCGGCGCGCACGCGCAACACCGACTACTCGGGCGCGCCGAACGGGCGCAGCGTCATTCCGGATGACCCGACCGACACCCAAGGCGGGAATTTCAAGTGGCATGCCGGTCGTCCGATCCTGCCGGCACCTTACCTGGAGGCGCTCGCCTTTTCCCACACCACCATCGCCGAGTTTTTCCAGAGCAAGGGGTTTGCGACCCTGCACGCCGGCAAGTGGCACCTCGGCGACAAGGGGTCGTGGCCGACCGACCACGGTTTCGACGTCAACATCGCCGGTGTCCGCGACGGCGGGCCGGCCCAAGGCGGCTACTTCTCACCCTACAACAACCCGAACCTGCGCGACGGCCCGAAGGATGAACACCTGCCCGACCGACTCGCTACCGAGGTTGCCAAGTTCATCACCGCCCACAAGGACAAGCCGTTCTTCGTTTACCTCCCGTTCTACTCGGTGCACACACCCTTGGCCGGACGACCCGACCTGGTGGAGAAGTATGAGAAGAAACGCGGGAAGCTCGGGCTCAAGCCGGAGTTCGAACCCGAATCCCCGCGGGTCAACCGTAGCGTCCAGGAACATGCCGTGTATGCGGCCATGGTCGAGGCCATGGACCAGGCGGTCGGCAAGGTGCTCAAGGCGATTGACGACAATGGCCTCGCGGATGACACGATCGTGGTGTTTTTCTCGGACAACGGCGGCTTGTCGACCGGTGCCGACGCGCCGACCAGCAACCTGCCCTTGCGGGCCGGCAAGGCGTGGAGTTACGAGGGCGGCATCCGCGAGCCGCTGCTCGTCCGCTGGCCGGGCAAGGTGAAGGCTGGCGGCAGCTGCGACGTGCCGGTCATCTCCACGGATTTCTACCCGACCCTGCTCGAGCTCTGCGGTTTCGACTTGCTGCCCAAACAGCACATTGACGGCACCAGCTTCGCCGGCCTGCTCAAGGACCCGGCAGCCAAGCACAGGCGTGCGCCGTTGTTCTGGCACTATCCGCACTGGGGCAACTGCGGCGGCATCCCTAACAGCGCAATCCGCGACGGCGACTGGAAACTCATCCGCCACTACTGGAAAAAGGAGCCCGAACTTTTCAACCTCGCCAAGGACCCGGGCGAACGCAACAACCTGGCTGACCAGGAGCCGGCGAAATTCAAGGAGCTCGACGCGAAGCTCGACGCCCTGCTCAAGGACACCGACGCCCTGCTGCCATTCAAGAACCCGAGGCCTCGCAAGAAGCCGCTGGTGAAGTGGTGAGGCGGCATCTGGCGGAGTGCCGGTAGCGGAGGCAAATCCGCCAACGTGTTTGGTAAAGGCTGTCGTCGGCGGCGATGTCGATGAGCGCCTTGTCGGGAAAGACCCGGCGGATGAAGCGGATCTTGTGGTTGTCCATGCCCTGCGGCGAGCCGGCCCCGTCACTTTGCTATTTTCACTGAGGAAAAAATCTGCTCTAATCCATAGGTCATGAACTACCTCCTAACCCTCGCCCTCCTGCTATCCACCCTTACGCTCCACGCCCAGGACACCGCTCCTGCCGTCGAAGACACCATCCACCAAGAACTCCGGGAAGCTCGCGAAAACATCATTGCCGCCATCGAGTCGCGTGACCTCGACCGCATGCTCGCCTACGTCCACCCGGACGTGGTCGTGACCTGGCAAAACGGCGAAACGACCCATGGCATCGCCGAACTTCGCTCCTTCTACGATCGTCTGGGAAAGGACGCCTTCGTCGGCTACAAGGTCCCCTACCAACCCGACAGCCTCTCCATCATTCACGGCGGCGACACCGCCATCTCGGCAGGCAAGGTCGTCGCGGATTACCAATTGCTTGGG
Source organism: Oceaniferula sp. (assembly GCA_041548785.1). Taxonomy (GTDB): domain Bacteria; phylum Verrucomicrobiota; class Verrucomicrobiia; order Verrucomicrobiales; family Akkermansiaceae; genus Oceaniferula. Next base: position 46,405 of record JBFERY010000006.1, on the reverse strand, counting down.
CGCGACTACGAATTAACCAGTCGCTGGACCGCCACCCTCGTCCGCGAGGACGGGAAATGGATTGTCGCCGCCTACCACGTCTCGCTCAACGCGCTCGACAACCCCATTCTCAGCACGGCCAAGTCCATGCTTTGGATCGCCGGCCTCGCCGGCATCCTCGTCGGCCTCCTTGTCGGTGGCGCCGCCGTCTTCCTGCGCAACAAACGGTCCAAATCAGCCTGACCGCGACCAGCAGGGATGTCGCAAATCCAACACCGCGGTCCTATGTGCGTACCGCTCAAGCGATCACGCGCACGCCGCCGAGGTTCAGGATCTCGCGGACTTCAAAGGCGGAGACCGGTTCTTCATCAACTTGAGTAACACACATATCCGGGTCAAATCAGGCAATACCGATGTGACCGTTGCCCCGAAACAGGCGAGTATTTACAAGGCGCGGGTTCTGGCCAAACCAACCAACATGCCCGTCATGTATGGCCTCTATCGTTCCGAAGAGAAAAAATGGAAAATGTTGACTGCCTCGACTGTTGTGCTGCGACCCACCCGTCGGGAAATAAGCATATTCAACGATGGCACCCGCATCGACTTTATCTTCGAGCAGGCGGATGACTGTCTTGGTGTAGCCACCTGATATAGAATCGCCAATGATCAGTGCGCGCGGCAGCTTTTCAGCAGCATTCCCTGTACTTGAATGAGCAAAAAGCAAGACGTGATCAGGGCAGACCGCTCCGATCACGTTGCGCCTCAGGTGCTGGCCCCCGTATGGTCAAGACTGACTGAGCGGACTCCGCTTAACGTAAGAGCCATGGGTTTCGAAGCCAATGAGTAGTCACGACTTCACTTTTAGCATCTCGCAGCTGTGTGCCGAGAATCCGGCACCAAAGGCACATAGCCAGAGGTGGTCTTCATGACCATCGGTTTCCTCTAGAAATTGCTCGAGCGCGATCAATACAGATGGACTACTAAGATTGCCATACTCACACATGACGTTCCTCGCGTAGGTCAATTCATCACAGGGTAGTACCTGCTCGAGTTGTTCAATTACATCCCGCCCCCCGCCGTGTGTGATCAAGACATGGGGATCACTTTTACGTTTGGCGTAGAGCCGACTCACAGCCTCAGCCACATGGATTGGAACACTTTTGTGAAGTTGATTTCGCAATTTTCCACCTGCGTTGGTAAATCTGATTGTCTCTCGATGCTCTGGCTGATGGATTGATTCAAAACTACCCACTTGCCACTCACCACCTGCCCCCGACCACACTGCGGCTGCCGCGCCATCACCAAATAAACAGGTGCTGATAAGTACTCCAAAATCATCTTCCACGTAAAAAGCCGCAGAGCAAATTTCCACGGCTACAGTAACAACAACCGCCTTTGGATTTTGAGCAACGACGGCACTGGCTGCACGCATTAGCGGCACGGCTGCGCCACATCCTAGTCCGGTCATATCTTGTAAAAATACATCCCCGCGAAGTCCTAACTGCTCTGCCGTATAACCACTCACTCCGGGACACAAATATCCCGTGCAGGAACAAACAAACAAGGCGTCCACCTCCTCGGTTTTGTGTCCTGACTTCGTAATGGCTTTTTTGACAGCCTCTGCCGCCAACAATGGCGCCGCTTTTTCATAAGCGTTATTCAACTCTTGTGCATCACGTCGCCATGCTTCTTCTAATTTATTTAAGGCGAAGTGCCTTTTATCGATACCGCTGTCACCGCTTAGCACCTTACCAAGAAGCAAACGGGACCGAGCATTCAAATCATCCCAAAAATCGGCGGCCTGCATCGCTTCGAGACATTGGTTCTGGGTGAAACTCATCTCTGGAAATGCAGAGGCTACGGACAATAAATTCATGGGGTTCTTAATTGATGAAATAGAAACTCGAAGGGGAGGACATCTGTTTTGGCGGCAGTCTTGAGAAGCATTTGCCCAAGTCGGTTTAACAGCAGCGGCTGCATAGTGCAGGACAGCTTCATGCGCTTTTTAAAAAACGCAACACATTCATTTTCATGACTCGAATATGCCTCCTCCCAATCGATCTCTCCTCGGCTAAATTTTTCAAGCCAAGGTCCTGCCATCTTTGATGATTCAAGAGCCATGCTCATGCCATTGCCTGTAAACGGAGGGATCAGATACGATGAATCCCCCACACAAAAAGCACCCACGTGACTCTGCTTTCCGAATGAAAACCCAGCCGTTGCTGAGAACGAGCTTTCATCTTTCTGCCAACTACTATAACGATCTTCTAATTGGTTGAGGCCATTAGATCGCAAATACTCTCCTAGAAGTGTGCTGCCACTACCTTTGATCGTTTTATCCATACGGAACAGCCCGCAGCAGTTGACTCTATTTTGTTCGACCCCGCACAGCCCAATATATCCGTGACTGCCTACATGCATATCCAAGCCTTGGATGTCCGCATTCAAGGCATGTATTTTAAGGCCTATCCACTTGCCCTTCTTTTTGGGTTTTCCGGTCGCCCACACCACACCTTCATCATCACTCACCGCTACTCGTGAACCCGTATGGAGTATCCCCCCCATGCTCGTAAACAATGATGCAATGTCCTCGTCTAATTTGTAACGAGACAATCCCCATGCAGTGGTCGGAAGAGTATCCTCAAGCACCAGCGAATTCCCCATCCACCATGTCATCTGGGTGTGATTTACCGATTGAGCTATGATGTCACTTAAACCCATCTGTTGGATAGATGATGGGCTCACGCCGCAGATAAACTCACCGCAAACTTTGTGTTTTGGATAGGCCCCGGATTCGAAAATTTCCACATCCACATCCAGCTTGCGCAGGTAAACACCTAACGAAAGCCCTGCGATCCCCCCACCTACAATACGGATGGGTTTCATATTTTAATTCCCTTCATCCTGATTCCTCCTAACAAACCAATTTCCTCATCCCACTGGAAACTCGGGCCAAATAATGCAGGGACTTCATCACGCACAAACCCAGCTTTGATGCTCGATATCATATCGTGTCGAGTGACCTGATTGACAACAGGAAAAAGGCATCGACTCAGCCACAAAGCGGATGTTTTGCGATGAGGTTCCGCAAATACGATTGCGCTCACGTCTTTCAGTCGCTCCCCCAAAACTCGTAGTTCATCATCCAACAAATGATGGACAAAAAGATTCGCTACCACCACGGTGTGCTGATCAAAACCCTCGTAGTCCAAAACGTTGTTTTTTTCCCATCTGACATCATCTCTGGCTGTATCAGGCTTGGGGATCAAATCGACAGCTCCCACTTCACAATCAGGCATCAAAGACTTCAGTTGATTGCACAGTGCCCCATCACCGGCACCCAACTCGACAATCCGTCTGATTCCTTGGAGCTCACTTACCTGCTGCACAATCCAAGATGGGCCACCCATAAGCTTGTTGATTAAACGCAGGTCACGCCGACTCCTCACCGCATCTGGATCATTAGGATCCAGACCATCCAGGATTTCAGCTTCAACAACTCGGCGCACAAGGCTACTGATACGCTTCAACCGGCATTCCGCAAACTATTTTGAAACCCAGTCACACCCTGCCACGACTGCTAGCACCGAGATCGTTGAATATCGAAATTTATGTGCCATGTTGAAAAATGAATTGGGCATACCTTATTTTAAGTTTTTTAGTGGTCGGTGGCATTTCCGCATGTGCGGAAAAAAAACACGGAAATCTCTCCCAGTATCAGTGGAAAAACCGAATCATCCTCACTTACCCGTCCAGCGAGGAAGATTGGAAAAAACAACTCCAGTCAATGCAAGCCGCGAAAAATGAGATTGATGACCGCGACTTATTGATTTTGAGATTGGATCAAGCGTTGGATCAGTTTTCAAATAAGGAGCGCTTCGCATTGATCAAAAAATACAAACTCACCCCCGGAACTCATGTCTTAATCGGCAAAGACGGATTCGAAAAAAGCCGACAAAAAGGTGTACTCAATCTTGAGCCATACTTCAAACTCATAGACACGATGCCGATGAGGAAAAAGGAAATGAATCGTTAGTCTTGTCCATATGTAATCGCCCCTGAATACAGAGGCGCCATCAGACTTGCCTCTACGGAAAAAACGCGCCACAGGATCTCGCCGGCAGACAAAAAACCATAACCAGCAAAGCTGCCAGCAAGGTTCTGGATACCCGCCAGCCTCATAGCGTCGGTGGAGCCACCCTCGCCGATCTCTATGCCCAACTCACCGCACCAGACTTACAACCGGAGAAAAAAGGGGGGGATGCGGGAAATGAGCCGAATCGCCAGGGCTTGCCCGAGTGGGGGATTCCAAACGCTGAGCGAACCCCATCCCTACTCGGCGGCTGGCGGCTTGACCGCCGCGGGGCGGCGTTGCGGGCTTGCGGGTGCCGCGGCGGCGTCTGAGGACTTCATAAACCGGTAGAGATCGGAATCGGTCGACAGGACGAGGGTGGACTGCTTGCCCAGGGTGTTGCGGTACATCTCCATGGTCTTGATGAACTCGTAGAGCTCCGCGGCTTTCGGGTTCTGGCCGTAGGCGCGGGCATAGATCTGGGAGGCCTTGGCGTCGGCCTTGCCTTTGATGGTCTGCACTTTCTTGTAGGCTTTCGACGAGATTTCGTTGAGGTCGCGGTCCTTGTCGCCGAGGATGCGGGCGGCCTCGCCTTCGCCTTCGGAGCGGAATTTCGAGGCGATCTGCTGGCGTTCGGAAATCATCCGCTCGTAGATTTTCTCGACCACGGACGGGTTGTAGTTGATGCGCTTGAAGCGGACGTCGAGCAGTTCGATGCCGAGTTCCTCGAGCTTCGGCTTGGCATCCGCCATGATCTCGTCCTCGAGCACGGAGCGGCCTTTGCGGATTTTCGGAAGGATGCCGATGCTGCCGGACTGGCCGTCGGTCAGTTCCGCCAGGGTTTCATCTTTCGCCGGGACGCGCTCCTTGTCGGTGCGCACGATCTCGATCAGGTCGTGTTTGCCGATGATGCTGCGGGTCGCGGAGCCGAGGATGTTTTCCAGGCGGGAGTCGGCGGTGCGCTCGTTGCGCAGGCCGAGGAAATACTTCAGCGGCTCCTTGATTTTCCAGCGGCCGAAGGTGTCAACGGAGATATAGAGCTTGTCCTTGGTGGGCATCTCGTTGCGCTGGCCGTCCCATGGAAGGATGTTCCTGGGGATGCGGTTGACCACCTGGATGAAGGGGGTCTTGAAATGGAGGCCGGGTTCGGTGATGGGATCGCCTATCGGATCGCCGAACTGGGTGATGATGACCTGCTCGGTGGGCGAGATGGTGTAGGTGCACACGTAAAAGAGTGAAACTACGGCGACGAGGAGGAGCGGGATGAGGTTGTGGAGAGGGCGTTTCATGGGAAATTCAAATTTTGAGGTCGTAAATACAAGGGAGAGAGCGGCTGGCGCGGTCTTATCGGTCGTTCAGGTTGAGCAGGGGCAGCAGGCCCTTGGTTGCCTCGTCGATGATGATGGTCTTGCCGAGCTTCGGCAGGATTTCCGACATGGTCTCAAGATAGAGCCGGCGGCGCGTGATCTCCGGGGCGTCGGTATACTCGATCAGCAGCGCCTCGAAGGAGGCGACGTTGCCTTCGGCCTCGTTGACGCGTTTCGCGGCGTAACCGTCGGCGGTGGAAATCATGCGGTCGGCCTCGCCGCGGGCGCGGGGGACTTCCTTGTTGTACTCGCCGTTGGCGCGGTTGATCGCGCTTTCGCGTTCCTGCTGGGCCTGGTTGACCTCGTTGAAGGAGGATTGGACTCGGCGCGGCGGGTTGACATCCTTGAGCTGCACCTGGATGATGCGCAGGCCCATGGTGTAATCCGCGGTGGCGGCCTGAAGCTTCTCGGAGGCGATGTTCTCAATTTCCTGCCGGCCGACGGTGATGACCTCATCGACTGTGCGGTCGCCGACGATCTCGCGCATGACGCTTTCGGTTAGGTCGCGGAGCGTGGCATCCGGTTGGCGCACGGCGAACAGGTACTGCTGCGGGTCCTCGATGCGGTATTGGACCACCCACTCGACCAGCGCGGCGTTGAGATCACCTGTGACCATGGATTTTTCAAGCTCCTGCTCACCGGCTCCGGAGAATTGCCAAGGGTTGCTGGCACCCGGGGTGCCGAAGCCGAACTCCTGCTGCAACTGGCGGGTAACCTCGACCAAATGCGTCCGGTCAATGCCGTAGGGTAGTTTGAAATGTAGCCCGGGGGGGGTGGTCTCGATGGGCTTCCCGAAACGGAGCACGACGGCCTGCGAGTCTGCGGAGACGGTGTAGAAACTGGTGCTGACGCCGGTCAGGATGACGATGCCGAGGGCGACGCGTCGGATGAGCTTGAAGTCGATGTTGATGTTGAAGGGCTGTGCCATGTTGGCTGTGTGTAACCCCGCTGGCCGGGAAAAACCAATCATAATCGCAGTTTTGTTGAAATCCGGTGCGCGCTGACCCGGGAAAGAACAGAGGGGTAGGGGCGGCCGGCCTGGCGGGCGGAGGTTTTTGCAATGGATCATTGGCCGCGATTGGCGTAGTACGGGGCCCGGAAGAGTAAAAATCGAGGCATCTCGCTGGCCGTTGTCCGCTTCGGCGGCAGGATTCAAACACGTTGTTGGAAAACGTCTCGGAAGAAAAACGACCATGGAGAAACAACTTACCTATGCGACGATCATGCTCATGCGGAGCGTCCCGCCGGTATTGGCCGGGGGTCGGGCCAGAGGGCAGAATAACCGACAGGGGTGGAAGTCCCCGTTGCCAGGCGTGAAACGCAAACAGACGACACCAAGCATATGATCTATCTCCTCGTCTTTTTATCAGGCCTAGCCGGACTTACCTACCAGATCCTGTGGATGAAGCAGCTTGGCCTGCTTTTTGGCAGCACCGCGCATGCCGCGTCGGCGACCTTGGCGGCGTTTTTTGCCGGTCTCGCCGTGGGGAGCTGGTACTGGGGCCGACGGGTTGCCAAGGGCAAAAATCCGCTGCGCACCTATGCGTGGCTTGAGGTCGGTATTGGTGTGACCGCGCTGCTCTATTTTTTCATCCTGCGCTTTTATCATCACATCTACCCCTCGGTCTACCAGAGCATTGATTCCGCGGCGGTGCTTTTGCTGGTCAAGTTTGGCCTCGCGCTGATGCTGATTTTCCCCCCCGCCTTTTGTATGGGCGGCACCATCCCCGTGATCGGCCAATATATGATCAGGAGGCAGTCGTCATTCGGGACGACCTCGGCGCTGTTGTACGGGATCAACACACTGGGTGCCGCCACGGGTGCCACGCTGGCGGGATTTTTCCTGCCGCTGTGGATTGGGTTCACGGCGACCTGTGCAGGAGCCATCGCGACCACCGCAGCGATTGCCATCGCCGCCTTCCTACTGTCCCGCAACCCGCCTGCCCCTGACGACTGGCAACCTGCGGCCGTCAAAAAATCCAGGAAGACGGGGGGAAAAAAGCCCCCCCCAAAAGTCGGGCATCGTGAGATGACAACCGGAAGACGGGCGGTGATGCTGGTCTGCTTCCTGTCGGGCTTCGGGGTTCTGGCGCTGGAAGTTCTCTGGACACGTATGTTTGCCCAGGTGCTGGAAAATTCCGTCTACACCTTTGCGGCGATCCTTGTGATCGTGCTGGTATGCCTCGCCGCCGGCTCCCTGGTCAGCTCCCGGCTGGCACGGCTCAAGGTGCCCGCGTCCCTGATGCTGGCGGTCTTGACCCTTCTCGGCGGCATCGCCGTATTGCTCACCCCCTTTGTCTTCATGAAGCTAACCGACTCATTCCAGATCCTGATCTCGGAAGGCTCCTGGACGAGTTATGTGCTGTTGATTTTCAAAACCGGGTTTTTGACGGTCGGGCCACCCGCGCTGTTGCTGGGAACGATCTTTCCATTTCTGATGAAGGCCGAGGAAAAGCATGCTGTTTCCGCAGGCCAAAGCCTTGGGCGTCTGGCCGCGGTCAATACCGTCGGCGCCATTGTCGGCGCCACCGCGTGCGGGTTCTTCTTTCTCGAAACATTCGGCATGTGGCGGACGATGCAGCTCATTGCCCTCGTCTACCTCGTCGCGGCCCTGGTCATCCCTGTCGATTGGAACCGCAAAGGTGTGGCGGTGAAAGCCGCCGGCGTCCTTTCCCTCCTGCTGCTCTTCGGTTGGTTAGATCCGACATCGTTGCCCGTCACCAGTGTCGATCAAATGCGCCATAAGGAAAAGGTCCTTGAGACATGGGAAGGGAGCGACTGCACTGTGGCCGCGACCCGTGACAGGTATGGTATCTCACTCAAGATCAACTCGCACTACAACCTGGGATCGACCGGCGCGTTCATGCAGGAAAAACTCCAGGCGGATATCCCGCTGATGATTTATCCCGAGACTGAAGACGTCTTTTTCCTCGGCATGGGTACTGGCATTACCGCTGGCAGCGCACTCGATGAGCAATTCAAAGTCAAACGGGTGGTCACCTGTGAGCTGGTCCCGGAGGTGATCACCGCGGCCCAAAAATACATGACGGACATCGGTGGCTTCGACTTCACAGGCGGGCTCTTCTCGGATCCCCGTTCGGCGATCCTTGCCGAGGATGGCCGTCACTATCTGATGGCCTCCGGTGACCGCTTCGACATGGTCAACTCCGATCTGTTCGTCCCCTTCCGCAGCGGGGCGGGCAGCCTCTACAGCAAGGAGCATTTTGACTCGGTCAAAAAAAGCCTCAAACCGGGCGGGGTGTTTGTCCAGTGGCTTCCTCTGTACCAGGTGACCGAAAACGAGTTCTCGATCATTGCCAAGACCATGCTGGAGGTGTTCGACCAGGTCTCGCTGTGGCGTAATAACTTCCAACCGGGCGACGAGGTTTTCGCCTTTGTCGGCCACAAGGACGGGGCGCCGCTGCCGGCTTCTGCGATTGACGCCAGCGCCCAGAAGTTCATGGCGATTGCCGGCAAGAACCATTATGACCTGCAGCAACTGGCGCTGCCTTTGAATGCGCAAACCATCCTCTTTTTCTACGGCGGCAACCTGACCGAATGCAAGGAGCTCTTCGCCGATTATCCGGTGAATAGTGACGACAAACCTGTCATCGAGTACATGGCCCCGCGAAGCTATCGCAACCAGACCGGCAGCGCGACCCCCTGGTTCACCGGCCCGAAAATTGCCAGCCTGGTCGAAGAGTTGCAACGCCGCTGCCCCGCCGACAAGGACCCGCTGCTGGTCAACCGGACGGCGGCCAACCGCAGGCTTCCCGCGGCCGGGGCGCACTTCCACCGTGCCCGCCTGGCGGAGGTGGCCCGCGATGAAGAGGAATGCATCAAGTCATGGAAGCGTTTTCTCAAGGAGTGGCGGAACCTGTGAGCGCCGGGATGCGGCTTTTGTCGCCTGCCTCATTTCCCCGTCACCCCCGGGAAAGATTTTCCCCCGCACACTGCGTAATACCAAGTAGTGAAACATCCGGAACTCTCATTGATCACGAAGTGCTTTTCCAAATACCTCAACAATAATCAATCGTCTCGTCTGTTTTGCGGAGTGGTATAAGTATCCGTCAGCGAGCCTCCCTGAAGCGCCCCCCCTTGTTATGAAACGGCACCCATTGAGAAGCATGGAACGCCCAGGTCGAAATTTGCAATCCCGGCCGAGATGACCGCTGGCATCCCCGGAATCGTCGCCCTCGAGTGGCATTAGACGGCAATTGCCCTACCAGATGGCGCGCCTAATCCCCAGTTTGACAAACCATCCGCTGTCGGCATCCTGGTTCAAGAGACGTCGTCCGGAAGCGGTTTCAATTTCCAGCTCATTGGCGAACGTGACCCCGCCCCAGAGGCCGAGCCAGATTTTATCGGAAAGACGCCGCTCGACCCCGATCGCCGCCTGGTAGCTGCGCAGTTTGACATCGAAGCTCGCGCCCTTGTCCTCGACGTTCCAATTTCCTCCCCCCGGGCGGATGCCGGCGCGGAGAATCCAGTCCTCGTGCGGCTGCCAGGACACTTTCAGGATGGGTCCTGTGAAGTGAATGGCCAGCGCGTCATTGGGTCTCCATTGGAAGCCAATCCCGGGGTAGATCCGAGTCTCCATCGAATTATTGAAGAACACCAGCCCGCCAAGCCAGGCAAAACGGGGCGACTTGGTGAAGCGGAAGCCCGCCTGTCCATCCAAGGAAAAATCATCGCCGTCCAAAGCCTCCCCGTCGCTGGCAAGGCCGGGGGAAAGCAAGGTCATCCACGCCCATTTGCTGCCTGGCTGGTGATACATCCAGCGGATGTTGAGCCGGAAGTCATGGAGATTCATGTCGTCGAGAAAAGTGTCCGTCTGTAAGTCAGTCACTTCATACGCCGCATTCATGGTAATCGCATGGCAGTCATTAAGATGATAGGGGGCCATCAGCGGCACATCCAAAGCCACGCGCTCGTAGGAAAAGCCGCCGGCCGCCGCATCAAAATCCACCTCGGAAGCCACGCTGTATTCCAAGCGTGCCGACGGCGCCATGGCCGGCGCCCTTGACAACAGAAAATCGCCGATACTGACCCTTCCCGCATCATCAGCAAATGCGGTAATCGGGTAAGCACACAAAAGAAGCGTGGTGAGGGTCTTTATTCGCATGCCTGATAAATAGCATAGCACTCGATCAGCTCCAACTGGTAATTCCATCTGTCTTCCGACATGCCGGTCTCCCGGTCGTGCTGACAACCCGACTGCTCAAGGGGTTTTATTCCGGTATGGCGCGCAGGGTGAAGTAGGCCTCCAGGTTGTCCCAGGCTTGGGTGTTGGCGAAGGAGTTGCGGGTGTCCTTGAGGTGGATGTGGTAGATCCGGTCGAGCCATCGGCTGTCGTTGCCGAAGCCGGTGAGGTTGAGCCGGATGGCTTTCCGGCCCGCGGAAATTTCCACGCTGGCCACGCTGTCGTCACGTTCGTCGTGTTGGGGTGAGCCGTAGTTGTGATTGTTGGTGTAGAACCAGGATTTTACCGTGAGCGCGTTGTTGACTTGCCCGGCAGTGATGCTTGGCGCGAGGGGGGCGGTCAGGTGGATGGTGAATCCGCGGCGGCTGGAGGTCACGCGGTGGATATCGCCCGGCCGGGTTTTGCCGTCCCAGATGATTTGTTGCAGGCTGGCCGCGTGGCCGCCGACGGCGTACCAGCCGCGACCCGTCTGTCCCATGAGCAAACTGCCGTCGGGCAGGAAACACGGGCGCATAATACCGGACTGCAGACCTTGGGCGAAGGGGATGGCACAACCCTGGTCGACGCCGTTGACTTGCTCGGTGACGACGCGGAACAGTTGCGAGAGGGTTTGGTCGCCGAGGAATACCTGGCCTTGGTAGCCGCCGAACTTGCCGCCGGTGGTGTCCCAGGCCGGGTTGCCGGGCGAGTTGGCGATCAGATTGTGGGGCAGCCAGACCGCTCCTTTGCGCAGTTGTGCCGCCCATTTTTTGTAATCGATGGGGCTGTCCGGGTTGATGCCGGGTAGGTCGACCAGCCCCGACGGGTGGCCGTAGAATTTCCCCTGTTCGAGCGGCACCCATTTCGACGAGCCGACGTATTCGCCCTGGTTTTCCGCATACCAGATCCGTCCGTCGGGGGCGACGCCCATGCCTGCCGGGCTGCGCAGACCGCTGGCAAACGGTTCGAATTTCCCGTCCGGGGTGACGCGGCATGACCAGCCGCGGTAGCCGCCCATGGTTCCCATGAATTTCCCGCCGGCGCGCCATGACGCGCGCGGGTTCTTATCCTGGTGGGCGAGATTCAGGTTGAAGTAGTAATTACCGTCCTGGTCGCGGACGGGTCCGTGGGTGTACTCGTGGTAGTTGCCGTGAAAGCCGAAATCGTCACAGACGGTTTCAAAGGTGTCGGCCCGGCCGTCGCCATTGGTATCGGTGATGCGGGTGAGTTCCGGTTTCTGGGTGATCACGATTTGATCGCCATGGTCATCCTCGATACAGACGCCCAGTGCCTCGAAGGTGCCTTCGGCAAACAGGGACCAGTGGCCGTCGCGGAGCCGCCAGATGCCGGAGGCACGGGTTGCGAAGACGACGGTGCCGTCTTTGGCCACGGCGATTCCGGTGGCTGCAAAGAGTTGTTTACGGCCGTAGAGATCGACCGGTGGCTGCCATGTTCTGATCGAGTAACCGGCTTGAACGGCGAGCGGTTTCCCGTGCTTTCTGCGCTTTTGGGGGTCCGGCTTCTCAACTTGTGCGGGTGTGCTGACGAGGGCTTGGGGTGACCAGTCTTCCTGCGGGCCGGTCCGGGGGTCGACGGGTGCGCGGGCGACGAACCCGTTGGGGAGTTTGGCTTTGAGGCGGTAGGTTTCCGAGGTCGCGGATGGCGCCAGTGTCCACTCCCCGTGATGGAGCTTGCCGCCACTCACCTCGGGTTGGCCCAGACCGCTGCGGCGCAGTCTGAACTTTTGGCTTCGGGCGATTTTTCCCGTCAGTGTGATCTCGATGTAGCCGTCTCCGCTGAGTGTGACCGATTGGGAAAAGGTATTTTTGCCGACCCGGAACCGGAAGCTTGGGTGGCCGGTGCCTGGTGCAAGTTGATGTCCGAGGAATTCGGCGTCGAGGTTGGCAAGCCGGGTGCTGAAGTCGGTGTCGTCCCAGAGGTGTTTTTCAATGGCGGCGATGTCGAGTGCGTCGGGTTCCTTGAATTCGAAATCGACGATGTTGCCATCACGGGTGAGTGGGGCGAGCACGGGTTCGTTTTCGAGCAGGATGTTGGCGTGCTGTCCCGGGCTTGATGGCTGGCCGCCGCGCCCCTGCCATTCCTTTTGCAGGTTGAGGAAGCCGCCGCTCCAGACTCTACGGACTGAAAGCATGCGTGTGTCGAAGGAGTAGTTCATGCCATTAGGCAGGCCGACGTGGAGGGCGCGGCCACTGGTGCCTTGCAAGAGGGCACGGAACACGCGTGGGCGCGTGGTGACGATGATTTCGCCGGGGATATCCCATGCGTTGGTAATGGCGGCCTCCTTTTCTTGGGTCAGCATGACCTTGGCGGGGCCCGCCTGTCCGGGGTCGGCAAGGGTGCGGAGGTAGTGCCAGAGTGACTCGAGGTTTTGTGCCGGGAGCATTTCCTCGCTGTACTGCGGCATGATTTTCAGGTAGGTGGCACCCTTCGTCGGGCCGGATTCCGCCACGGCGAGATCGTCCCACGACCGGCGGACGGATTTTTGGAAATAGGATTGGTCGGCCTTGACCATTTCGCGACTCCCTGCGGGGCCGACTTCGCGCTGGCGTGGCTGGGTGAGGAACAGGCCGTAGAGGTTCGGGCCGGTCTTCATCGAGGTGTCATTTTTCTCGGTGACATGGCACTCGATGCAGCCCATCGCGGCGAAGACCTCCTTTCCGCGCGTCACGGCATTGAATTTTTCCTGCGCGGCGGCGGGTGTCACCGCGGCAAGTGCGGCTGCCGCGAGGGTGAGGCGTATGGGTGCTCTCGTCATAAGCCGGAATATACACGGCCTGACGGGGATTCTTTCAGGGTGTGGTTTTTATGTCACGGGTCGTGGCCGGCAATACAATCCTCTCACGGGCGGGGGTGCGTGGCCACAACGATGCGAGGGGGGCTAGCGCGCGGTGAAGTCGCGCTCGATGATCTCGAGTTTCCTGATGACGATCGGGCCATGATCGCCCTGGATGGCCAGCGGGCCTTTCGGGCATTCACCTTGCAGTGGGTGCGAACGGGTCGGGCCGGTGGCATCGATGTTCTTCTGGACCGTCTGCCCGTTGAGGACGACCTCAAGAAAATGGGCATTGGCCGTTTTCTTGCCGTGTTGATCGAAGCGCGGGGCGCGGAATTTGATGGTGAGTTGCTGCCATTGACCAAAGGGTTTGGCGGCGTTGACCAGTGGTGGTTTGCCATCGTAGGTGCCGGGTTTCTTTTCCTTTTCACGCGCAGGGTCCCAGCGGGCGTAGAGCCCGCCCATGTGTCCGGGGAAGAGTTTGGTCGCCCTGTGGCTGTCAATCACCTGGATTTCGTACCGACCCATGAGGTAGAACCCGGAGTTCGACCCTTTGGGGATCATGAACTCGACATGGATTTCCTGATCGGCAAACTCCTTGTTGGTGATGAGGTAGGGGGTGTTTTTATTTTTCTTCGCGCCGTTGTTCAGGAGCGTGGATTGACCTGCACCGAGGCTCAGGGCCTCCGGGTGTTGTTGATCGACCACGGCCGAGCCAACGATTTTCCACCCATTGGCGGCACGGTAGCTCTCCAGTTTCAGATAGTTTTCGGCTTGGGTATGGCCTGCGAAGAGGAAAACCATCACGGTGCTGAGTAGGAGTTTTGGCATTGGCATTGGCATTGGGATTGGGATTGAGGTGGGATTGAGGCGGGGTGGCTGCACACACATTGACAAGTTTTTGTCGGCAATCTGATCAGGTGGCAGGCGTTTCCTTGAGTGTCTGGATTTGCTGGGCGATCCACTCACCAGGGTCTTGGTTTTCGGGTGCGACGCCCAGCAGGTGCTGGAGTGCCTGGGTGGTGGCATCGCTCGCGGTATCCTCGCTCTGGAAGGTGCGGGTGAACTCGATGTCGGAGGGCAGCAGGACGTCACTGGTCGCCAGGGCGCAAGCGCGGGCGATGGTATTTTCGAGTTCGCGCACGTTACCGGGCCAGCGGTGGTTTTTGAGGTGATCCAATGCCTCCGCGCTGAGGCGGAGTGGGGACATGCCGTTGCGTTTGACGGTGAGCTGGAGAAAGTGATTGGCGAGTAGCGGGATATCCTCCTCACGCGCGCGGAGCGGGGGCAGGTGGATTTCGACGACGTTGAGACGGTAGAAGAGATCTTCACGGAAATGGCCTTTGGCGACCTCCTCGGCGAGGTTCTTATTGGTGGCGCCGACGATGCGGACATCGGACTTTTGCATGTCATGTCCACCGACACGGGTGAAGCTGCCGTCCTGGAGGACGCGCAGCAACTTGACCTGTACGGAGGCGGGCATGTCGCCAATTTCATCGAGAAACAGGGTGCCTCCGTCGCATTGTTCGAACAGGCCCGCGCGGCGGGTGATCGCACCGGTAAAGGCCCCTTTTTCGTGGCCGAAGAGTTCACTCTCCAGCAGGTTCTCTGGGATGGCGCCGCAGTTGATCGCGATGAGGGTGCTTTTTGCGCGTGGTGAGTACTCGTGGATGGCATGGGCGACGAGCTCCTTGCCGGTGCCGCTTTCCCCGGAGACGAGCACCGGAGCGTCGGTACGTGCGACGCGGCCGACGATTTTGAAAACGTCCTGGAGGGCACGCGAGTTCCCGATGATTTTGACCCGGCTGTCATGTTGCGGGATCTGGCTGTCCGACTCGCTGGCGGTGCGGCGTTGTTCGAGGGTCCGGAGCGCGGTTTCGACGACGGGCCTGAGCTCGAAGGTGAGGGATTCTTTTTTCAGGATGTCCTGTGCCCCTTGCTGGGTCGCCTCGATGACCTGGGCGGTGGAGGGAAAGCCGGCGGTAAGGATCATGAGCGTGCCCGGGTGGGCGGCGCGGATGCGGGAGAGCAGGGCAAACCCGTCAAACGGCTGGATCATGATATCCGCGATGATGAGATGCACTTCCGTGGTGTCGCAGACCTTGACGGCTTTTTCCGCATGATCACAGCGGAGGATGCGCAGGCCTTTTGCGGAGAGGTGTTTGGTGGCCCATTCCAGATAGTCGAGATCGGGGTCGACCAGAAGGATGGTTTTTTCAGTGGTAGTCTTAGTCACGGGAAAACGAAGGATGGAGGAAACTCGACGGGTTCCTAGACCGTTCCGAAACGGCGATGGCGTCGGGCGTATTCATCGACGGCGGCGCGGAGGTCCGCGTTGCGGAAATCGGGCCAGTATTTCGAGCTGATGACAATTTCCGAATAGGAAATTTGCCAGAGCAGGAAGTTCGAGATGCGGAGCTCGCCGGAGGTGCGCACGAGGAGGTCGGGGTCGGGGATGCCGGCGGTGTAGAGATGCTCGGAGAAAAGATCGTTGTCGATGTCCGCCGGGTCAATCTCACCGGCGGCCGCCTTGACGGCGAGCGCGCGGGCGGCGTCGGTAATTTCCTCACGCGAGCCGTAGGAAAGGGCGAGGATCAGGGTGAGGCCGTCATTGCTGCGGGTGCTGGCAACGGCTTTGTCGATTTGACGGCGGCAATTGGCGGGCAGCATGTTGAGCCGGCCAATCGTCTGAAAACGGACATTTTGCTGTAGCATCTCCGGAAGCTTTTCGCGCAGGAAGCGCTCTAACAACTTCATCAGGGCGTCGATTTCTTTTTTCGGCCGTTTCCAGTTTTCCGATGAAAATGCGAAGAGGGTGAGGTAATCGATGTCAAGTTGGCGGCAGGTTTCGACGGCTTCCCGGACGGACTCCGCGCCTGCGCGGTGGCCTTCCATGCGCGGCAGACCCCGGGCGTTGGCCCAGCGTCCGTTGCCATCCATGATGATGGCGATATGCCGTGGAATATCGTTGGTAAGTTGCATGCCGGGATGGGGGCCTGATGTTTCTGGCTGGCGCAGTGTGGCGGCTAAGTGGCGCGGGTGCAAGTCCCGAGGGTGAGGGATACTTATTTATGACCGGTGTGGATTGACTAGGAAAAGATACGGCGTGCCCTCGGAGGTTTGATGATGGTGGCAATGACGAGTCCGGCCAGAGTCCAGGCGATGAACGGGTCGAGGACCTGGCTGAGGGTGTGGGAATCGGGGAGTTCGAACCAGTTCCAGTAGGGCAGGGTCATGACCACGCCGGCGAACAGTCCCATGGCCGGCCCGACGCTGGCGCGGGAGATATAGCGGGTGGCGCGGATACGGTGGATGGCGAGCGCGATGATCAAGGCGCCGATGAGCTGGATGCCGAATGAGATGACCAGGTGACGGCCGAGCTTCCATGGGGCGGTGAGTTCGCCCGGGCGGACGATGGCATAGACGAAAGGCCCTGCGGTGACGGCTTTGGCATCGGGTCCGGATTGTTGGCGGCGGGGGAGCAGGTAGAGTCCGTGCGTGGGCGCATTTTCACGGAGCGTTTGAGCCACGGCTGCTTCGTTTTCGAACGTGTTTACCTGGTGCCAGGGGAGGAATTCCCAGGAAAGGAAGCCCCAGAGGAAGGCGATGACGGCGCCGGCGAGGGAAGCAAAGATGATGCGTTTCATGGGTTGGTGACTGGACTCAGTCTGCGTTTAGCAAATACCGGGGCGCTTGTCAGCCATGGAAATGTATTTACTGGGGCTTGCTTGTCGGGCCGCGATGATGCCTACTGCCGGCATGTTACACGTGGTTCTGATGGCGCCTGAAATTCCGCACAATACCGGGGCTGCCGGGAGGCTGTGCCTGGCAACGGGCGCGAGGCTGCATCTGGTGAAGCCCCTCGGGTTTTCCCTGGATGACCGGCAGGTCAAGCGGGTCGGGTTGGATTACTGGAAGGATGTCGACCTGCAGGTATGGGAGAGCTGGGATGAGTTCGCGGCATCGGTGGCGGAGGACGCGAAGGTCCATTTGTTAACCACCAAGACCCGCCGACCGCACTGGGATGCGGTGTTTCGTGACGGTGATTACCTGGTCTTCGGTTGTGAGACCAAGGGCCTGCCAGAGAGTCTGTTAGGCGAGTGCCCGGAAAACTGCCTGACGATCCCGATGAGGGAGGGGTCGACGCGGAGTCTCAACCTGGCGACCTCCGTGGGCATTGTGCTTTACGAGGCGGTCAGGCAAGCGGGCCTTGGGCGGGTTTAGCGAGCCTGCCTACTTTGTGGGAGCAAACTTCATCTCTTGTTTTGCTTTTCCGCCGCCGAAAAAGGAGCCGATGTCCTTTGAGGTGATGTAGAGGAAGAGGCCGAAAATGAGCAGGACAAAACCGGTTTGGACAAACTCGAGGATCCGTGCCTTGACCGGGCGGCGGGCGATGATTTCCATGAGCGAGAGTGTGATATGGCCACCGTCCAGTACCGGGAATGGAAGCATATTGAGAATGGCGAGGTTGATGTTGAAGAGTACGGTGAAGCCGAGGGCCAGCTTCCAGCCGTCGGCCGAGGAAGTCAGCATCTGGTAGTAGCCTTTTCCGATACCAACGGGGCCGGCGAGCTGGTCCACACCGATGCTGGAAAACTTGGAGGCAACCAGGCTGATGGTTTTTTTCATGACTCCCGCGCTGTCCTTGATCTGTTGCCACGGTCCGGGGTGGATCATTTCTTGCGAGAGAATGGACTCATCAAATTTGAAACCCATGCCGAATGCGGCATGGTCGTCGCGTGGCGGGAGCGGTGGCCGAGCGGTCAGTGTCACCGTGATTTCCTCATCGCCACGCTGCAGGGTGAGAGTGGTCGGCTTGGCTGATTTGGCGGCCTCAAACAGCAGCATCATCGAAGTCGCCGGCTTGCCGTCGACAGTGAGGATGACGTCATTTTCGGCGATCCCCGCCTCGGCAGCGGGGCCGTTTTCGACAACCGAACCGATCGTTACACGCTCGCGATAGCCAATACCGACCTGGCGCATACCCGACCGCTCGAACCATGCCGTTTTGGGGATATCGAATTGGGAGCGGATGGTGAGTGGTTGTTCGATGCCGGGGCGTTTGACGACGAACGAGATTTCCTCGCCTTCGCTGGTGATGATATTTTCGATGACGCCGGTATCCATATTGCCGCGGAAGGAATCGACGGTGTTCCCGTTGATGGTGAGGATGGTATCGCCGGCAAGCAGGCCGGCCCTCATGGCGGGGGAGTCTTGTTTGACGTATCCGATGGTCGTGGTGTTGATGCGGGTATCGGGCTTGCCTACGCCCCAGACGGCAAAGGCGGTGGCGAAGGCGAGCAGGAAGGAGAACAGGGGGCCGGCAAAGGCGACGATGATCTTGTCGATGGGTTTGGCGGGAGGCAGGTTCTGCCCTTCATTTTCGCCCTCGATGGCTTCCATGGTCGCCATTTGCGGGAGCGCGACAAAGCCGCCGAATGGGATCCAGCCGAGGCCGTATTGCACGCCGTTGTAGGTTTTTTTCCAAATGGGTTTGCCGAACCAGATTTGAAAGCGTTCGACTTCGAGTCCGCGCCAGCGGGCGGCGAGGAAGTGGCCAAGTTCGTGGACAAAGATGATGACGTTGAAAATGAGGATGACAACGAGGATAACGAGGATGGGCATAACGATGGCTGACATGTCGTGGTGGGTGGGGGGAGTAAAGGTTGCGGCAATGTAATGGTTTTCCGGTCACTGGCAAGCATGGGATTGGCCGTGGTGACATGACGGAGAAATTCCGAGTTGCAAAATGCGGGGGGGGAGTTATTGGACCGGGTCTATGAAACGATTTTTCAATGCGGTCTTTGGGGCCTCGGTTATTCTCGCGCTAAGCTCATGCAATACATTCATCGGGGCTGGGCGTGACATCCAGAGTTTAGGGGTTGGCATCCAGAACACAGGACATGGGAAGACATGGGGGGGGCAGCCGAAACGCGCCCCGGGTCAGGTGGCGGCACCTGCGCTGCAGCCGTCGCAGCCATACCCCCAGCCCGTGCAATAGGCCTGTATCCCGCCGGGCACGGGTATTGCCCGCCGGGTGATGCCGTGCCCCGGGTCACCCGAACTTTTTTTTGGGGCGAAATACTAGCGGGTACGAACGCGCGAGATGGTGATACGGAATGAGAGTTGCCCTCTTTGGATGAGGAGTTCGGTATCCTGAACCGCTGCGGAGGCGGCAAGGCGGGCGAGGAAGTCGTCGGCATTTTGCACGCGGCGGTTGTTGATGGCGCGGATGGTGTCGCCGATATGGAGCTTGCCCTTGAGTTTGCTGGCACTGCTGATTTTGGAAATGACAACCCCTTCGATGCCATGGACTTTTTCGGTCGGGGTGGGTTCCCGGACGTAGATGCCGATGGTGGTCAGCACGGTCTTGGGATCGAGCCGTTGCTCGGCAGGACCGTCGCCTTTACGGATGAGGTTCTGACCGTAGTCGTCGGCTTCGCCGATGGTGGCGGTGAGCGTGTGTTTCGCCCCTTCCCGCCAGATTTCGAGGGTGACCTCTGAGCCGACTTTGCTGTGTTGGATCAGGGTGATCAGTCGGCGTGTGCTATTGACCTGATCACCATTGAAGCGGGTGATGATATCGTCCTTGCGGAGTCCGGCCTGGGTGGCGGGGGAGTTGGGAACGAGGCCTGCGACCCTGACGCCGTCGCGTTCCTCGAAGCCGAACTGGTGACGGGTGAATGGATCGAGGTTCTCGAGGGCCATGCCGAGGAAGCCGCGGGTGGTACGCCCCCGGGCGAGGATATCCTTCATGGTTTCGAGCGCGGCATTGGAGGGGATGGCGAATCCGATGCCTTGGAAGCCCGGGTTTTTTTTATCGGTTGAGTAGATACGGGAGTTGATGCCGATGATTTCGCCCCGGATGTTGACCAGTGGTCCGCCGGAGTTGCCCGGGTTGATGGCGGCGGAGGTTTGCAGGAGATCGACCTGGCTGTCTGAGAACGAGCGTTTTTTGGCGGAGATTTTTCCATCGGTCACGGATTCGCCGAGTCCGTAGGGGCTGCCGACGGCAAAGACGATGTTACCGACCTCAATTTTGGAGGAATCTCCGAATTTGAGCGGCTTGAACGGTCCTTTGTCATCGATTTTCAAAACCGCGATATCGACCGCGGGGTCGGTGCCGATGACCTTGGCGGAGTGCACACTGCCGTCGTGCAGGGTGAGTCGGATGCGGGGATTGCCCTGGATGACGTGGTGGTTGGTGAGCACGTGTCCCTCCTCGGTGACGATCACGCCCGACCCCTGGCCCTGGACGGTGCTGGGCTGGACCCAGGTGCGTCCCCAGAAGTCGCGGAAGCGCTCATGGCGGATGCCGGAGGTGTCGATACTTACCACGGACGGGACGGTGGCGCGCACGATGGCGGCACTTTCCTGGTTGATGGCGGCGAGGATTTGGACGTCTTTGAGGTCGAGCGACGAGCTGTTGCGCAGGGTGTACTTCTCGCTTTCGAAGCCCTTGTCGGTGCTGCGCCAGGTCAGGATATCCATGAGGCTGTTGCCGTCCTGGATTTTTCTCATGACGAAGACGGCGAGAAAGGCGAGGCAGAAGACAGCGAGAAGGACAAGTAAGCGGCGGAATCCGTCATTCATGGCGGCAAGGGTGGGAGGTGAGCGGGGATGGTGAGCGGGGTGCCGAGGTGGTGGTTCTGCCATGCCGGACGCCCTGAATGTTCAACGCCGTTTAAACTATGGCAGCTATGCGGGTTGTCAAGGGCGGGGCAAAAAGCGCCCAAAGTGAGTTGGGCATGGTGAGGCAGCCATCGGTTCCGGCCGTGGCAGCAGGGTTAAGTGCCCATCTCCTCGACAATTTCCGGGTTTCCGAGGATTTTGCCGCGGGCGCTGCTGGCCATTCTGAACAAGTTGCCGATGCGTTTGGCGAAGTCGGATGCCTGTTCCCCTGCGTTGGCGCCGCCTTTGATCGCTTTGCAGAGGGTCAGGGCGGCGTCATGGTAGGGTTGCATGCGCTTGTCGAGAATGGGCCCGATTTTCTCGAGGTGGGCGACGGATTCGATGGCGGTTTCCTTGCTTTCCTTGCTGATGCTGCGTCCAAAGGCGGACATCTCGGTGTCGAGTTCATCCAGTGATCCTCTCAGGGAGAGGATTTTGACATGTTGTCCCTTGGACCAATCGAGCAGCAGTTTGGCGCAGAGGTGGTTGGGGGTGTGATCGAGCACGCTTTGGAGTTTTTTCTGGATTTCAGGATTTTTCAGGCGGTCTCTGCCGTTTTCTTTGACCAGATCGGCGACCTGTTGGTAGATTTCCATGGCAGTGACGATGTCGGCCGACTTGCTCTTACGGGAAAGCTTGTATGCGTCGTCGAAGTTTTTCTGGGTGAAGACGTTGATGTTGAGGAGCGAGTCCATGCCGTCGAGAAGGAAGGCGTCGTTGACGCCTTTGGCATTGCCATGGGGGACGCCGACGATTCGGCAGTCCTTGTGGATGGCTCCCCGGATTTTTCCTGCGACGCCGCCAATGACGCCCGATTCCCCGTCTGAAGTCATGGTGCCTGTGCAGGCGTATTGTTCATCAATTTCCTCGCCGGTGAACAGGGTGTCGATGGCGAGCGCAAAAGCGGTGCCGGCCGAGGGGCCGTCGACGAGCCCTTTATCGCCCATGGTGATATCGACTGTGTAACCGTCGGGAATTGTATCTTTTTCGTAACGGACGCGCATGAACTTGATGACTTCATCAAGCGAGCCCGCCATCAAGGGGCCTACCTTTTGATCGAATTTAAAGAGGATGTCGTCCTGATCCTCTTCGCGGAGGGCGGTGATTCTGATGGGGAGGGCGGCTCCGGCGTGTTTACCGCTCTGGAGGCGGCGGACGGACAGGCCGGTGATACGGGTTTGCTTGCGGGCGAATTGTTCGGCGCTGCCTCCGGGCATGGTACGTTCGACCTTGGTGAACTGCCCCTGACCCGGGAACAGGGGGTTGTTGTTGTGGTGGATGGCGGATTTGAGCAGGCCTTTCCAGTTGGCCTTGAAGCCTGCCTCGCTCAGGGATTTTTGCAGGGCTTCGAGTTTATCCGCCTTTTCCCCATCCGGATCGAATGTCAGGGCAATGCTCACGCAGTAGGCGGCGCAGGTTTGATTGGCTTTGTTGTCCTTTTTGCGGATCAGGCTACGGATACCCGAATAGAGCCGGCTGGAGGTGCGGCTGATGTCGGCGCCATCCTCCTGGACGGTTCTGCCGCTCGAGCTGAGTTGTTCCAGGCAGTCGTTGACCTTGGTGCTGTTCTGATCGAGGCGTCCGGCGATGGCGAGGGCATAGGAACGGGTATCATAGACTACCTGGTTCTCCTCTTCATCGAAGTCGCGGGCGATGCTGACGAGGGCACCAACGAGGCCGGCGCGATCGAATTTGTTGAGGGATATTTGCTTGGTGTCGAAGATTTCCCTCTCCATATCGGGCGGGCGGTAGGCCGCGGCGACGTGCAGACAGCTGAGGATGAGACCGAGTGAGGCCAGCCACATGGCGCAGCGGTGGGGGAGCGGATGGAGGCGGCGGAGTGAAAGGTAGGGTGAGAGGCGGGTCATGGTGGCGCCATTATTCCTTTGAATCACCCTAATTGCAAAGTGAAAAACGGCCATGGGTCGTTCTTCTTGGTGTTCGGGGAGGAGGGGGGAAACGGGAAAACAGGTCAACGGCGGAGGGGGGTCGATTCGTTCGAGGCCCATCAGCTCGCCCCGCCGGCCCGCCGGTCAGGACATCCTCGATGTGCTCGCTAGTTTGCCGGGGCCTTGGGTTTTTGGGGTGCCGGGGGCATGCCTGCGGCGACGAGGGTTTTTTCCAGAAGAATCGCCGCATCGCGTTGCAAACGGAAGAAGCGTTTGAGGGCTTTTGCTTTGCCGGAGTAGTCTTGCTCGTCTTTGTTGGCGCGGATGAGGGATTTTTCCAGAAGGCGAAGCTCGGTGGCTAAGGCGAGGACGTCTTGATAGAGTGGGTTGTAGGAGCTGTCGAGTAGTCGGTTGTCGAGCAGGGGGTCGATTTCGGCGCGCACCTCGTCATGGGTTTTTTTGAAGGCGGACGGGGGCAAGTATTCGGCATGCAGTTCGTTTTTCAGGAAGCTGTGAATTTTTTTGACCGAGGGCAGGAGCACGAGCGCGAGGGTCCGTTGGTTGAAGCGCATCGGGCGTTTGCCGCTGCCTTGGAGGAGAAGCAATTTGGCGGACAGATGATTCGGGGCGAGTTCGAGCATGCGGGTGAGCCGTGACCGGACCATTTTGTTCACGGTGAGTTGGGTGACGCTGGTCTTCTCAGCGGCGGTTCTGATCGATTCGAACTGTTGCGAGGCTTCGGCCATGGGGCCTTTGTCGTCTGTGGTGGCCAGGGCGAGCGCATGGTCGAGGTTGTCTGCGGCAACGACTTCCCAGCGGGTGAAAAAGCCGGGGTCGCCGTACACCAGTTGCTGGCTGAGCAGTTCGTAGGCGCCTGTGGGGACGATGAGGCGCCCGCCGCTGGCGCGGGTGCGGTAGGTTTGCAGTGATTGCCAGAAGTTGTTGGGGAGGGACAGCCTGCCTTGGTCGTCAATGAGAGCGCAGATATGAACGTCCGACCGGATGGGTGTGTTATTGAGGGAGGCCTCCAGCAGCAGGGCGACTGGTGCGACCAGCATTTCCGGGGTGTTCGACCTGGCGTATTGGCCCTCGGAAACGGTGATCCTGGCATTGTTGGTGGGAAGATCGCGGTGTCGGCGCGTCAGAAGTGTGACGAGGGAGTTTTTGATCCGGTTGAAAATAGGGTCGCTGGCCGGCGTGGGGAAGTGGATGGATTGGACGATGGAGTTGAGGGTGATGTGGTTTTTTGTGTCCGGGGTCGCAGGGGTGAGATTGACTTTGACGGTGGCGATTTTGTGGGTGGTGGCGGTGCCAGAGTCGACGAATTTTTTCTGTTCGCGATTCCAGACTTTGCCGCGGTGCTGGAGATCGAAGGCGGAGTGAACGCTGAGTTCCGTGATATGAAATCGGGGGGCGGGTGTCGGGGCGACGGGTGTTTTGCCGGGTATTTTGCCGGGGGGAGGGTCCTTCGGTGGTTGGTCGGGGCGCTCGGATGTATACCGGCGGAGCGGAGGGAGGACGCCGGACCAGTTGGCGACGTCAGCCTGGTTCAGAGCGTCGGGACGAAGGACCTTGGTGGCGTCCGCGAGGTAGGTCGCGAGCAGGTTGGCTTCGCTGCCGGCCTCCGGCGTGGACAGCCAGCGCTGGAAAAAGATGACCCTGGCCTGCGACTTGAGGAGCTGCGTCTCCTGCGCCGTTTCGGGCTGGCTGCCTTCGGCGCGGGCGCGATTGGTTGCGCGCGCGTCCCCGTTGGTTGGATCGAGCCGCATTGCCAGTGCCAGCAACTGGGCGGTGGCTCTTTGGTCGGCGGGCGAGTGACTCTGCTCCCTGCACGCCAGGACGACGAGGTGCTGGGATAGCTCCCTCATGTGATGCACCTGCAGCAGGATTTTCTCGAGTTGGAAGAGTTCGGCGTCGGCATTGGGTTTGATATAGCGCGCAGCCATCGTCGGGCCCGCCATCACTGCCCAGAGAAGCGATGCTGCCAGGATGGCGGAATGGTTGCACAAGGAAGCCATGGTCAGTCCGAGAACATAGAGAAAAGCTGGGTTTTTTCAAGGATACAATCGGTCGGGTCATTTTGTGCGTGCCGTTCGCACCCTGCTGTGGTTTGCATGGGGCATGTCAATGAGTGCCGCACCAGTGATCGAGTACCTCCGCCAGTTGGAGTTGCAGGGTGAGACGCATGTGAATATCGACGACGAGGCGCGACTGATTCTGCGAGAGTTTTACCTGCGTGCGCGTGCAGGCAACACTGCGGGCAACAGTGCGGGCAAAGCTGCGGGCCATAAGCCGGCGCCGGTTTCTCCGTCTCTCCCCGAGCCACAACAAGCACCGGCGCTGGGTCGGCCGGAACATCAAGTGCCTGAGGCGGTCGCATCCCCCGAGCCATTGGTGGCGAGCGGAAACAGTGCCGCTGAACGCATCATCAGCCTCAAGCGTCAGGCGGCGGGTTGGGCGCCGGTCCGCGCGCTCGGTAGCCTGCGCCAGACGATGGTTTTTTCCGTGGGTAATCCAGAGGCCGATGTGATGTTGATCGGCGAGGCACCCGGCTATGACGAGGAGCGCTTGGGTGAGCCGCTTGTGGGTAAGGCGGGGCAAAAACTCGATGGGATCTTAAAGGCGATGGGCCTGGCGAGGCGGGATGTCTACATGACCAATGTGGTGAAATTCCGCCCGGCGATGCCGAATCAGACCACCAACAGCCGCAAGCCGACCAGTGCCGAGATGGAAGCGTGCATGCCCTTCATCCACGCCGAAGTGGAGGTGGTGGCACCCAAGGTGATCATCGTTCTCGGCGGCACGCCGGCCCAGGCATTGCTGGGAGCGGAGGGGTCAGTGGTGAGCCTGCGCGGTGAGTTCCACGAATTTGCCGGGGTTCCCGTACGGGTGACCTATCACCCGTCTTACATTCTGCACAACGAGGCGACCACTGAGAAACGTAAGCTGTGGGAGGATATGCTCAGTGTGATGGATTTTTTGAAGATGCCGGTGAGTGACAAGCAACGCGGGTTTTTTCTCTCCCCCTAGCTGGGTCGGCTGATTAAAACGGCCAGCTTGGGATGTGGATGACGCGCCATTTTTCATTATGCGGTGGAATCCATGCTTGCACCAAGCGGGGATCTGCAGTCAGTTCCGCTCATGCAAACACGGGCCAAGCAAGCAAGCCATCCCTTTTCCGCCGCCGACTACCATATCCGGTGGTCGACGCTGACGCCAGATCACGTTGAAGCGGACATCGATCACGCCCTGGAGACGGCGGAAGCCAACCTCGTTCAAATCCGCAACCTCGATGACGCGGAGTTGACCTACGAAAACACCTTCGGGGCACTTGAAGTGGCGTCCGAAGCGCTTGATCGCGCCTGGGGCCGGCTCAATCACCTCGATTCCGTTTGCAACAACGATGACCAACGCGTCGCCCTGAATGCCGTGCTGCCCAGGGTCACCGCGTTCTATTCCGCCATCCCGCTCGATGATGCCATCTGGGCGAAACTCAAGGCCTTTTCCAGCTCAGCCGCCGCCAGCGCCATGGATGCCACCCACCTGCGGATGATGGAGGAAACCTGCGCCAGCTTCATCGAGTCGGGGGCCGACCTTCCTGCCGGGCAAAAAGCCGAGGTCGCCGAGGTGCAGGCCCGACTCTCTGAGATCACCCAGAAGTTCAGCGAGAATGTGCTGGACTCCACCAATGCATGGGAGCTGGTCATCGCGGACGAGGCGCGTCTCGCCGGGCTGCCTGACTCCGCCAAGAACGCGGCACGGGCCGATGCCGAAGCCAAGGGTCACGAAGGTTGCTGGCGCTTCACCCTGCAGTATCCGTCGATGGGGCCGGTCATGCAGCACGCCGACGATGATTCGCTGCGCAAGGAGGTATGGGCAGCCGCCTGCACCATTGGTCGCGACGGGGAATTCGATAACACGGATATCATTTGGGAAATTCTCAAGCTTCGTCAGAGCAAGGCCGAGCTTCTGGGCTATCGTGACTTCGCCGACCTTACCCTGGCGCGGCGGATGGCGGGGAATGGTGCTACTGCCATTCAGTTTACCGAAGATTTGCACGCGCGGATTGTGGACCAGTTCCAGCAGGACACCGAGCAACTCGAGGCGTGGAAGGCTGCGCAAACCGGCACGGTGCCACAGCGGATGCAGCCGTGGGAAATCGGCTACTGGGCCGAGAAACGGCGCAAGGCCGAATACGATTTTGACGAGGAGGAGCTGCGCCCCTACTTCCCGCTTGCGAGCGTGATGAAGGGAATGTTCGATATCGTGAGCCGGCTTTACAACATCCGGATTGAAGAAAAGCTGACCATGGAAAACGGGGGTGACATTGAGACCTGGCATCCCGAGTGCCGTTTCTATGACCTGTTTGACAATGCCACCGGCGAGCTGTTGGGATCGTTTTACGCCGATTGGCATCCGCGCGAGAGCAAACGCGGCGGTGCCTGGATGAACTCATTTGAAACGGGTCTCCCCGCCATGGACGGGGTTGAGGGTTCGGCGCGCGAGCCCCACCTCGGACTGATGGTGGGCAACATGACCAAGCCGATCGGCGACCAGCCTGCGTTGATGGATCACCGCGAGGTCGAGACCATCTTCCACGAGTTCGGCCACCTGCTCCACCACCTGTTGGGCAATGTGGCCATCAAGTCGCTTTCCGGCACCAATGTCGCCTGGGACTTTGTTGAACTGCCATCCCAGATCATGGAGAACTACTGCTGGGACCGCGAGAGCCTTGATCTGTTTGCCCGTCACCACGAGACGGGTGATGTCCTGCCCGAGGACCTCTATCAGAAGATGATCGCGGCCAGGAATTACCGCAGTGCCAGCGCCTACATGGCGCAGCTCGGCAATGGCAAGCTCGACCTCGACCTCCATACCAAGCTCGACCAATACCAGGGCCGCGACCTGGATGAAGTGGATCGTGAGATCCTTGCCGACTACAAAATCCCCGTGGCCACAGCCGGCCCGACCATGGCCCGCCGGTTCAGCCATCTGTTCAGCTCGCCCACCGGTTACGCCGCCGGCTACTATTCCTACAAATGGGCCGAGGTGTTAGATGCTGATGCCTTCACCCGTTTTCAAAAGGAAGGTATTCTCAATCCGGAAACCGGGCAGTCCTTCCGCGAGTGTATCCTGAGCAAGGGGAACTCCGCGCCCGCCGAGGAACTCTACCGCAACTTCATGGGGCGTGATCCAGACCAGACGGCGCTGCTTAAACGTGCCGGGCTGGCATAGAAGTTAGATCGAGGCCAGCAGTTGCCGCGCCTTGTCAGCGACGACGGCATCGCGGGCATGGCAGAGTTTGGTGAAAAACCGATGTTCCTGGTGGAGCATCATGCGCAGTTGTTTTTGCCATTCGCAGGCGTCGGAATCGTTAGCTACCTCGGTGAATTTGAGGAACAGGTCAAGGATTTCAACCTGCACGGCGGCCTCCGAGATGCCGAGGATCTCTACCAGAAATGGGAAGCATGGCACGGCGGCGGGTTGGACCCCCCCGGAGCAGAGTGCAACCCACAGCTCATGACTCGCCTTCATGGCGCGCGCCTCCTTGCGTGACGCCAGATTTTCCAGAATCTTGGGCGCCGTCTTCTTTGCTGCTGGTGCGCATTTGAATTGCTCCCAGGGCACCTCGCGTAATCGCATCCAGAGTGAATCGGCCATGCGCGGATGTGTAGCAGATATCTACTGGGTGTAATAGGCAATAGCGACTTTTTCATAGGCAATATCTCCACAAAAAGGATTCTTTCTTGAAACTTGCGGGGCTTTTGCATGTATATAGAATCAGGAGCGCAGGAGTCTCCTGTTCATTACCATCCAGTCTGCAATTATGTCATTACCACTCAACCGCCGAAAGTTTATCACCCAGTTGGGGCTCGCCGGAGCGTCCACTCTTGGGTTTCCCTCCATCGTCCGTGGCCAGAACCTCAATAGCAAGCTGCAGGTCGGCTTTGTGGCCGTCGGGGGCAGGGCAACTTTCCATCTCGACCAAGCCCATAAGCACGGCCTCCAGTGCGTGGCATTCGCCGAGATCGATAAACGGGTGTGGCAGAAAAATGTCCTGGCCAAAGAGGGGTGGGCCGCCGCCAAAGGCTACACCGACTGGCGGGAGTTATTCCAGAATCACGGCAAGGAGCTCGACGTTGTTTTCATCTCGACCCCCGACCATACCCACTTCGCCCCATCAATGACGGCCGTCTCGATGGGCATTCATTGTTATACGGAAAAGCCACTGACCTGGTCGGTGCGCGAAGCCCAGTTGCTGACGGCGGCCTACAAGGCCAATCCGAAAGTGGTCACCCAGATGGGGAACCAAGGCCACGCTGGCGCAGGTTGGCGCACGGTCTATGATTATGTCAAAGCCGGCGCCATCGGCGACATTACCGAGTTCCACACCTGGACGAACCGGCCCGTCTGGCCCCAGGGAGGCAAACGTCCCGAGGGTTCTGACCCGATTCCGCCTGAGGTCGACTGGGAGTCCTGGATCGGGCCCGCGCCGATGCGCCCCTACAAGGAGGATGCTTATCACCGCTTCAACTGGCGCGGCGTGACCGATTTCGGTTCCGGTGCCCTTGGTGACATGGCCTGCCACACCACCGACGGGATTTATGCGATGATGGATCCGGGCTACGCGGCCACCAGCGAACCCATCTTCATGACCGGCCCCGTGGGTGACCAGTTCCCGAGTGGAATGAGTGTGAAAGCGACCTACCGCGCCACAGCCGATCGACCCGGCTTTGCCACTTATTGGTATGAGGGGAAAACGGCGGACGGCGGCGACAACATGCCGGAGACTCCCGAAGAGCTGAAGGTTGACAACAAGGAGCTGCCACGGACCGGTAACCTGATTATCGGCACGAAAGGAAAGATCCTCGTCCAGGGTGACTACTGGAACAGCCCGCGGATCATTCCCGAAGCCAAGCGTCGTGAGTTCGGCAAGCCGAAGCAGCTTCTCGAGCGTTCACCCGGGCATCATGAGGAATTCTTCATGGCCTGCCGCGGTGAGAAGCCTCGCGAGTTCAGTCAATCGAACTTCGGCTACGCAGGCCCCATGACCGCCAACGTCCAACTTGGTAACCTCAGCGCCCGCGCCGGCAAGAAACTCATCCTCAATGAGGAGGGGGTGATCACCAACGATCCCTCGATCAACGACCTCGCCTGGCGCGAACCCCGCAAAGGCTGGGGCCCCCTGGTGCAGAAAATCTGATTGGCCCTGTCTCAACGACCTCGGTCACGTTTGCGATTCCACCGATCCGGCCGTCTCAATCGTATGGCCTGAGAGCCGCCGGCCCCAAGGCCTCTGTGATTTCCACACCACAGGGGCCTTTGCGGTGGCAGATGCGACCGGAACAGTCACCTTGCCGCAATGACGCCTGTTCAATCGGCACGTATCAACGTACGTGCCGAAGTGTGGTGGGTTTCTGACCGCAACCGCGGGCGGTAGAAGGCGGGTCAGGATGTTTTTTCGAGCACGATCACACATTCCAGATGCCTCGTCTGCGGGAAGAGGTCGAAGGGTTGGACGGTGGTGAGCTGGTAGCCTGCGCTGAGGAACTCCTTGAGGTCGCGCATCTGGGTGGCGGGGTTGCAGGAGACGTACACGACCTTGGCCGGGGAGAAGGCGAAGAGCTGGTCGAGGAACTCCTGGTTGCAGCCCTTGCGCGGCGGGTCGATGACGACGGCGGTTTCGGCGGCGGGGAAGGTGATGTCCTCGAAAATGGCCTCGGCGCTGGCGGCACGGAAGGTGGTGTTGTTGATCTGGTTGAGCTGGGCGTTGCGCCGCGCCCAGTCGGCCGCCGTTTCACTGACCTCGACCCCGGTCACTTTTTCAAACCGGTGGGCGAGGCAAAGCGAGAACAGGCCGGAGCCACAGTAGGCGTCGACCAGGAATTTGGCGCCGCCGGAGGACGCCTGTTCCGCGACGAACCCGGTGAAGGCCGGGAGGATGAACGGGTTGTTTTGAAAGAAGTCGCCGGCGAGGAAGTGGAAGGTGACCGGGCCGTTGTCGGTTTCGACCGTTTCGGTGATCGGGTTGCGGTGGTTGGTTTCGACGCGGCCTTCGGTGGCACGCAGCAGCAGGGTGGCATCTTTTTTGTAGGCCTTGGCATTGGCGCGGGTTTCCTCCCGGATGCGTGGCAGGGCGTCGTTGATTTCGTCCATGGCGATCGGGCACCGGGGGACGTCGACGAGGTGGCTGCGTTGGCCGGCGAGCAGGAATCCGATATCCCCGATTTTGCCGTCGCGCGGGCGTTTGAAGTGGGGGGTGATTTTTGATCGGTAGCCCCATTGTTTGGGGGACGGGATGGCGGGTGAGACGGTGGGCGTGACGCCGGCCATGTGTTGCAGGAGCTCCTCCACCTGCTTGGTTTTCCAGTCGAGTTGTTTCTGGTAGGAGAGGTGCTGGTACTGGCAGCCACCGCACTGGCCGAACAGCGGACATTGCGGGTCGAGCCGGTCGGGTGACGGGTCGATGACGGTGACGAGGTCGGCCTGGCTGTGGCTTTTGTCGTTGCGGAAAATGCGTGCGAGCACCTTTTCGCCGGGCAGGGTGTGGGGGACAAAGACGACCCAGCCGACGCTTTCAGCGGGTTTGCGGCTCAGTCCGGGTACGCTGGATTGAAAGCCCGTCTCCTCGGAATCGACCGGCACGCGGGCGATGCCGACGCCGAGGTTGCTCAGGGCGGTGATGGTCACCTCGATTTCCTGATGGTACTTAAACGGGTGGGGGTTGAATTTCTTCGGCTCGCGCATGCACCTCGTTTAAGTTCCCCAACCTAAAAACCAAATACCAAATCGCGGGATTGTGGGAATTTTTTTCGTAGGGCCAGATTGCGGCCGTGATTTACGGGTCCAGTCTCCTCCGGATAGGAAAGTCATTTGGGCCATTTGCGTGCTGATCATCCCGACGGCTGCGCCGGTGCGAGCCAGTGTTTTAGCGGAACATCACATCAACTCGCCCGGGCTTTCCGGAAGGTAGGAGGCCTGGCCTGAAACAACCTTACTGAGGATCCAGTTCGTCCTCCGGTTGGGTGGGGGTTTTTTCGGGGACTGGGGTGGGCGTCACCCGGGGAGTGATCGCCACACTGGGGCCGCTGTTGGGATTGTTGACGGGTTGGATGCCGGTGCCGATGGATGACTCCTTGCCTTCGTTCAGTTGGCTAGCATCGGGGAGACTCAGGTCGTCCTTGGGGGTGTGGAAAAGGTCGAGGGGATTGGCGGCTGTCACGGGCGCGACAGGGGTCTCGGGTGCTTTCCGGGTGACCGGTTGCTGGATGGGTTCCGTGACAGTTTCATCCTCCTTGCCACCACACGAGGCGAGTAACGGGACAAGGCCGGCGAGCAGGAGGGCGTTGATGGAAAGGTTCATTGCTGGGGGTTCGCTTCGGGATCGGGGACGGGGCGTGTGCCGGTCACTCATAGGTATCGTGGGGTCGACTGGCAATGAAGAAAATCAGCTGCCGCCGCCGACGCGGGCAGAAAACAGGCGACAGGCCTAGCCTGTCGCCTCATTCAAAAACGGGTTTTGCCCTGGGGTTAAGCCGGGTTGCCGGCCTTCCCTTTCATCGAAGCGATGTGGCGGACAAGTTCGCGGGTTTCCTTTTGCCACCGGGTCATGGCCCTGCGGGAGACGGTCACCTTGCCCGAGATCGCCTGCTCGAGTTCCGAGTAGCTGTCGGTCAGGCGTTGGGAGAAATTGTGAAGCATCTCGGTCGCTTTTTCGGTGAGCGGATGGGATTCCTCGGGAGTGCCTACGACGGCGAGACGACGGGCCGCCTGACGCTTGGCCTCGCGCATCTCTGCGAGCAGGATTTTTTCATCGGCAACACGGCGCAGGTCGCTGGTGAGCCCGAGCTTGGAGAGCAGCCAGATCATCCACTTGGTGGGATCGAACTGCCATGGCTTGACTCCGTTGCGGTAGTCGTGCTGGAAGGCGTGGTGGTAGTTGTGGTAGCCCTCGCCGCAGGTGAAGACGGCCATGATGGCGCTGTCGCGTGCGGTGTTGTCGGTGTTGTAGGGGCGTTTGCCGATGGTGTGGCAGAGTGAGTTGATAAAGAAGGTGCAGTGCTGGACGACCACGATGCGGAGGATGCCGGCGAGCAGGAAGCCGCCGAGGGCGTATTGCCAGGTCGGCTGGACCGCGTAGGCGATCAGGGTCGGGATGACGAGGCCGACCACAAAGCCGATCCAGTGCACGTACTTGTGTTGCCACACGACCAGTTTATCCTTGAGCAGGTCATTGACGTTGTTGACGGGCTGCTCGGGTTTCATTTTGAAAATGAGCCAGCCGATGTGGGCCCACATGAATCCCTTGGAGATATCGTAGGGATCGTCGTCGTGATCGACGTGTTTGTGGTGCTTGCGGTGGTCGGCGGACCAATCGAGGCAGGAGTTCTCAAACGCGCAGGCGCCGAAGACCAGGGTGGCGAGCTTGACCGGCCACTTGGCCTTGAAAGCGAGATGGGAAAAGAGGCGGTGGTAGCCGAGTGTGATACTCATGGTGGTGGCCGACGCGTAGAAGAAGAACATGCCGAACTGGAACCAGTCGATACCGAAGTGCCAGAGGTAGATGGGTACTGCGATCAGGGCGGTGAGCGCGGTGAAGATGAGGAAGATGCTGGTGATCCAGTTGATGCGGTTAAATGGGATTTTGAACATAATGTGGAGAAAGGCGTTTTGCGAGGGCCTCGCTGAGGCCGAATCCGGTTTCTTTACACGGGATGGAGGTTCGAGTCAAGACCAGACCCACAAGATAAGTGGGTTTGAAAAGACCGACTTGTTGGCGCAGAGCGCTCAAACGCCTCTAGTTGCAGCGTTCCCAGAGGGTGACCAGGGAGACGGTCCACTGGAATTTTCGGGCCGTTTCCCGGATCAAAAAGGGCTCGTCGGCATGATTCTTGAGTCTGAAAGCGGGGCTTAGCTGTTGTTTGAGCCAGGTGAAGGTGTCGCAGTCCGGCTGCTGGTCGGGGGGCGTGAATGCGTCGAGCCAGGTGCAGGGGGTGGCAAGCACAAGGTGGCCGCCGGGCCGGACAAGGTCGGGCAGTCGGCGCAGAAGCCGGGTCGGCTCGGGCAGTCGGCAGATCAGGTTGGCGGCGTGGACGCGGTCGAAGCTCCCGAGGTCGGCGGGCAGGTGCATGGCATCGCCGCGGAGGAAGCGGCAGATTTCCGGGCGGCTGCCTTCGGGGAGGGTAGCGGTGGCGGTGGTGGTCTGGTTTCCCGTTTCGCGCAGCGGGTAGTCGATCGCGCCCGCGGTGCGCAGGTGTTCGGCGGCGGCGATGAAGTTGGCGGAAAAATCGATGCCGGTGACCTGGGCGGCGGTTTTGCTGAGTTCGAAGCTGGATCGGCCCACGGCGCAGCCGAGGTCGAGCGCGCGGGCGCATTTTCCGGCGGGGAAGTGGGACACGGTTCTTGCGGGAAACCCGATGGCCTCCTTGGGGCCGAATGGCCAGGGCATGAGTTGCTGCTCCGTGCCGTAGTGCATGAGGAGGTATTCGCTGAGCAGTTGGTCTGATTCGTAGCTGGCTGGCATGCAGGGAGAGTTAAGGATCCGCGCCGAGGAAGCAAGGGCGAAGAAAGCGCCGCACGCGCCGTCCGGCGCAGGGGTTCCGTCTTGTGATCCGGCTGTTATTACGCTTTTCTTTCGCAGCGGTAACAAGGGATGATGAATGAGAGCGAGGATATCGGGCAGCAGCGGCGGACATTTGGTCTGGAGTTGATCCGTTCGGTGCCGCAGGGGTTTATTGAGACGGCGGGGTCGACATTCGCGATGTATGTGGCGATCCGGGTGTTTGGCGCGCCGGTGTGGATGAAGATGGTGATTGCGGCGGCGGCGAGTGGCGGCCTGTTGCTGAGTTTGTTCACCGTGCAGATTGTGCGCCGGCTCGGCTGCTCGGTGAATGCGGCGTCGGTGTTTGTCTGGTGTCTGTCAGCGGCCGGGTTTGCCCTGGCGGCGGTGGCGGGTGAGTCGGTGCGGATCTATCTCGCCGGGGTCTGTTTGGCGGCGGTGATGCTGACGGTCGGCGCTCCGTTGATATCGCAGATTTACCGCAAGCATTATTCGAACAAGGTGAGGGGGCGCTTGTTTTCCCTGGCGGGGGTGGTGCGCGCCGTCACCGGGGCGGTGGCCGGCGTCGGTGTCGGCGCGTGGCTGGCGCGTCAGGGGGATGACTTCCACGGGTTGTTCTGGTTTTACTCAGGATGTTGTCTGGCGATGGCGGGGTGTGTTTTTGCGATGGCACGGGTCACGCTGGGGCGGACCAGCCGGCTGAAGTTGTTCGATGCATTCAAGCACGTCTCCCAGGACAGGGCATTTCGCAAATTGTTGTTTTGCTGGATGTTGTTAGGGATGGGCAACTTGCTGAGCTTTGCGTTGTTTGTGGAGTATATCAGTAACCCGGTGTATGGCTTCGAGCTCGATGCTGACAGGGCGGGACTGATCACCAGTACCATACCGATGCTGGTGTTTGTTGTCTGTGTCGTGCCGTGGGGGATGGTGTTTGACCGGCTGCCGTTTTACCGCGTCCGGGTGATGGTCAACGTATTTTTCTTTGCGGGTATTCTTGTTTATTACCTCGGTGGGACCTATCTCAGTTTATGTGTGGGCATGGCGCTTCACGGCATCGGGCGTTCGGGTGGAAACATCCTGTGGAGCCTGTGGGTGACCCGTTTCTCGACGGAGGATAATGTCGGCGAGTACATGAGTGTGCACAGTTGCCTGACCGGATTCCGGGGTGTGCTTGCGCCGGTGATCGCATTTTCGGTCGCGGGTGCCATGGGGCCGGGCATCGTGGCGCTTGGCGGCGCCGGGTTGATTTTGCTCTCGTCGCTGCTGCTCATCCCGGAGCTCAGGGCCGAGGCGCGCCTGGGCCGTTAGTCTGTGACGGGTTGGGCGCTTGGCGCGTGCCCCGGGATGATTATGGGACGGGGCGCAGGATGATGCCGCGCAGGTTCATCAGGGACTTGCCACCCTTCGGCAACTTGTGACCGGTGACCGTGATGGTTTCCGGCTTCATGGCGGTGAGGGAGACCTTGCCGACCGGTTCTTTGCGAAAGTCGTCCGGGGTGCTTGTTGCTTGGAGTTGGTGTTCCAATTTCGTGCCGGAACTCGTGCTGACCGTGACCATGCCGTGGCGGCGGGGTTGGTCTAACGAATAGATGAGCACCAGCTCGAAGTCACCGGAGACGACGACCTCACGCTGCCATTGGGCCGATTGCCCGAGGCTCGTCCAGTTGCCCAGCGCATGCGACTCGGGCTGGAGTTTCAGCGGGCCATGGCCGAGGATTTTGGCGTCGGCAGCATTGAGCAGGATATCGCCATCCTGGAGGGTGATGACATTTTTTGCGCTCGCCTTGTATCCGTCCGGCAGGCTGATGGCGATGGTGGTGACGTGTTTGTCCATGGGCACGTTGGCGAGATTCAGCGAGATGGAGTCGGCGCCGATCCGGACGGGAACCGGAGACCCTCCGGCCAGGGTTTGGGCGGTGGCTTGGGTGGTTGTGAGGGCAAGTTTGATGGACTTTGCGCTCATCGGTGCCAACAGGTGGAGATAGAGCTTGTTTTCCCCCTTGGCGGTCAGGCGGGTGTGCAGTGGGGCTGATACCGGCGAGGTTTGAGTGCCGTAGATGCTTTCCGAGTTCACCTCCATCCAGTCTCCCAGCGCGTGCAGACCGGCGTATGCCTCCTGCTGAACGACGCCGTCGGCTTTCGGGCCGACGTTGAGCAGGAGGTTGCCCCCCTTGGAGGCGATATCGACGAGCTTCTGGATAAGCACCCGGTCACTTTTCCACTGGTTGTCATGCTTGGAATACCCCCAGGTCTTGTTCATCGTCCAGCAGGCTTCCCAGTAGTGCTTGAGTGCCGAGCCCGGGGTGAAGTTTTCCGGCGTGCCGTAGTCGTATTTGAACTGACCTCGTTTGGAGACGCGGTTATTGATGATGATGGATGGTTTCAACGTGCGGATATAGCGGTAGAGGTCATCGCCGTCCTCCAGCGTCCACCACGGTGCCCAGTCGCCATCGAACCACATGAGCTCGGTATCGTAATGGTCGATGAGCTCCTTGATTTGATTTTTCATGTAGGTGACGTACTCCTGCTTCCGGCCAGGTTTCATGGCGATTTTCCCCCACTTGGCCCAGCCGTCATTGGCACCGGCATTGGGCAATTGGCTCGGGTGATGCCAGTCGATCAGCGAATAGTAGGTGCCGAACTTGATGCCGTGTTTTTTACATGCGGCGGCGAGTTCGGCGAGGATGTCGCGCTTGAACGGGCTGGCGTCGTCGATATCGTACGCGGTGAACCGGCTGGGCCAGAGGCAAAAGCCGTCGTGATGCTTGGTGGTGATCACGATGTATCTCATGCCGGCGGCCTTGGCCGCCAGCACCCATTTTTCGGGGTCGTAACTGGTCGGGTTGAATTTTTCGGCCAGCGGCGCGTATTGTGCCTTTGGGATGTCGGCGCCTGCCTGGATCCACTCGGCATACCCCCCGACAGGCTTGCCCTGCCATTCGCCGCCGAGAACGGCGTAAACCCCCCAGTGGATGAACATGCCAAAGCGGTCGTGTGCAAACCATTGCATCCGTGCGTCGAGGTCCGATTTTGCCCATTCGGTCGCCGTGACGGGGGCGGCGGATTGGGTTTGGAAATTTCCAAGGAGGGCAAGGAGGGCAATCAAAAGGAGTCGATTTTTCATCGTGTCGTTGCGGTTGTTTGTTGCGGTTGTTCTACAATGGCGGACTAAAAAATACACTGGGCGAGTAAAGCCGCCTCGTGAGTTTTGTTGTCGTCATGGAATGCCGCCATGACCTCATCCCATCCTGGAATCGTCAGGTTGTCTTGAATGATTTGTTGTTGGTCGCGTGGATACTCATTGGCTGGCAGGATGTGTTCTGCCAGATGGAAGCATGCCCAGGCGCGCCAGCTGCGCAGCTCCCTCTGCGGGCCGCTGACCCGGGTGGCAAGGTGCTGGTAGTGACGCACGGGGTTTCCCAAGAAGCCGGTTTCGTGGCGGCGTGTGAAGATCCAGACCTTGGCCCGGTAGGGAAGTGGCCACTGCATGACGGCGGGGGTGCCGGCGTCGAGGTCAAGCGCGAGGGCGTGGTTGAGCTGGAGCAGTGCCTGGGCTGGTTTGCCCTCGAGCCATAGCGATTGGGCGCAGGTGAGGCAGCCGGTGTAGTAGGCACCGCGATCATCTCCGTCCCGCAGTCGTCGGATATCCGCGGGCCGGATGACGCTGGATGCCGGCGGGAGGAATGGACAGCTCTCTCGTCCTTCGATGTGGCGGCGGGGTTTCATGTTGGTTAGTCATCGAGGCTGCGGGCATCGGCATGGCCGTCGGAAAAGGTGATGACCATCGGGCGGCAGCAGATTTCACAATCGTAATCGACCTCACACGGGCATTCCCCGGCGGGCGGGAGAGTTACCTCAAAGGACTCAAAACATGACGGGCAGGTGACGGAGGTTGTTTCCACGGGATGATCATGTTAACGATCACCCATGGTCGTCAATCAGCTTAGTGATCAGAAATCATTTACCACCGCGGACGGATCGACAATCCGCAGCATCCTTGATGCCACCAATGCCCCGGTGGCAAACCAGAGCCTGGCCGAGGCGAGCCTGCCGGCGGGGGCCGAGACCCAGCGGCATTATCATCAACTCAGCGAGGAGATTTACTTCATCCTGGTGGGGGAGGGCATCATGGAGGTCGACGGTGCAGTGCGCGAAGTCGCGTCCGGCGATGCCATCCTCATTCCGCCCGGTGCATGGCATCAGGTCAAGGCGGTGACGGCGATCCGCTTCCTCTGCTGCTGCGCGCCGGTTTACTCGCACGAGGACACTCATTTTGAGTGAACAGACTCGGTATAAACGAGTGTTGGGATTGTAATTGCTATGTGTGATTTTTTCAATGAGTATGCGAGCGAATTAAAACGTATACCCTTTTATACCCATGGAACTTGATACGCAAACGCTCTGGTTTATCGCAGGACTGGTAATGATCCTGCTTGAATTTGTTGTCCCTGGTGTGATTGTCGTGTTTTTCGGGGCCGGTGCCTGGGTGGTGGCGCTGGCGATGTGGCTCGGCCTGATCGACTCGGTTCCTGCGCAGTGCCTCACCTTTGCCCTTTCGTCGCTGGCCCTGCTCTTTGGGTTGCGGCGCTATGTCACCTCGTGGTTTGTAGGAGGCTCCCTGAATTCCGGCGCGGCGATCGAGGACGAATTCATCGGGAAGACGGTGCGCGTCGTGCGGGCCATCGGGGGCGGGGAAAACACCGGCAAGGTGGAACTCAAGGGGGCCGAGTGGAATGCCCGCTGTGATGTGGCACTCCAGATGGGCAGCTCCGCCGTCGTGGTCGCACGCGACGGCCTCGAACTCACGGTAAAGCCTAACAATTAGCCGAATTTCAATCTCTTTTTCAAACCAACAACCCAACGAACAATACCATGCAATACATCGTACCTATCGGACTGGTCATACTGGTCGTAGTCGTCCTCATTAAAACGGCGCGCATCGTGCCGCAACGCCAAGCGTTTGTCATCGAGCGCCTTGGCAAGTACAGTCGCACGCTTACGGCGGGATTTCACATTCTGCTCCCCTTTATTGATCGGGTCGCCTACAAGCATTCGCTCAAGGAGGTCGCCGTCGATGTGCCCTCACAGATGTGCATCACCCGCGATAACATTGCCATCGAAATTGACGGCGTGCTCTACATGCAGGTGCTGGACGCAAAGAGGGCCAGCTACGGCATCGAAAATTATCACTTTGCCTCGGCGCAGCTGGCGCAGACGACGTTGCGCTCGGAGATCGGCAAGCTGGAGCTCGATAAAACCTTCGAGGAGCGCGACACGATTAACGCCAACATCATCAATGCCCTGGACAAGGCAAGTGACCCCTGGGGGTTGAAAATCACGCGTTATGAAATTGCCAATATCACGCCTCCGAAATCGGTACAGGACGCGCTGGAAAAACAGATGCGGGCCGAGCGCGAGCGCCGTTCCCAGATTGCCCTTTCCGAGGGTGAGCGTGAGGCGGCCATCAACGTCGCTGAAGGACATAAGCAGAAGGTGATCAAGGAGTCCGAGGCGCAAAAACTACGCCAGATCAACGAGGCCGAGGGCAAGGCCGAGGAGATTACCCTGCTCGCCATAGCTACTTCCGAGGGGCTACGTAGGATTGCCGAGGCAATCAATGCTCCCGGCGGCTCGGACGCTGTCAACCTCCGCATTGCCGAGCAGTATGTGAAGGAGTTTGGGAATCTGGCCAAGGAGACCAATACCATGATTCTTCCCACCAACCTTGCTGACATCGGTGGTACTGTCGCCGCTCTTGGCAAGGTGCTGACATCGGCCAAGGCGGGGTAAGGCGCCTTTAATGGGCTGGCGTTCCCCGGGGGCGTCGGCAAGATGACGGCGGGGCCAGTGGGTGTGGCCCCGCCTTTTTTAGGGTGTTTTTTGATGGCGTGCCGGAGGCGTTTCGAGTTGACTGGCGGTGATGAAAACGACGGTTCCTGATTGGAATGAACGCTATCTGAATGATGATGCGCCGTGGGACCAGGGCATGGCCGCACCTGCTTTGGAGGAAATATTACACGGCGAGTATTTCCCGAAAGGTGCCGAGGTGCTGGTGCCGGGCTGTGGCTTTGGTCATGATGTGCGTGCGATTGTGTCCGCGGGGTACCAGGCGACCGGTATGGACATTGCGCCGCTGGCGGTGCAGAAGGCTCGGGCCATGACCGGCGACATGGGCGGCGAGGCCCGTGCGGAGTTCATCCATGGGGATCTTTTTGACCCGGCGCTGGCCGAGCAAAAACGCTACGATGCCATCTGGGAGCATACCTGTTATTGCGCGATTCTGCCGGAACAGCGGGATGCTTATGTTGAGGCCGCCCACCGCCTGCTCAAGCCGCAGGGTGTCTTGCTCGGGGTGTTTTTTGCCTTTGGCGAGGAAGACGCCGGCCCGCCCTACAAGACCAGTGTCGAAGCTCTGCACAACCAATTCGGCACACGTTTCACCCTCGAGTGGGAGCGCAGACCGGGGCGTTCTTTCCCCAGCCGGGAGGGGATTGAGTGGTTGATGTGCTGGCGACGCAAGGGGTAGGCGCCAAGGTCAAGCCGCTCACTATCCGGCGCGGCACGG
This sequence comes from Oceaniferula sp., assembly GCA_041548785.1. Classification (GTDB taxonomy): domain Bacteria; phylum Verrucomicrobiota; class Verrucomicrobiia; order Verrucomicrobiales; family Akkermansiaceae; genus Oceaniferula. The sequence goes on along the minus strand of JBFERY010000006.1, from coordinate 5,326 downwards.
TACCGCGTGTCACCGTGCCGGTCTTTCGGCGTTGCATTGTGTTTTCGGTTTGTGTAGGGAACCCCAGTCTCATGTTAAGATCTCTGACATCACTGCTGCTGACAGCGCTGCTGGCGGCGCTGCTGGCGAGCTGCCATGGCAGTTTGCGATGTGATCTGGGTGCGCCTCGCTGGATCAAGCCGACCAAAGGGGAGGTCAGCTCCCATACGGTTCCCCGGGAAAAGCGGGCGCATTTTGACCTGGTCTGTAGTTTTACCAAGGGCGACAAAGGTTTTGCGCAAGTGCGGAGGGTGATTCAGGAAGGTGACGTGATTGCCTTTCGGATGACGAACAAGGAAAAGCGTGACGGCATTCTCCGCGGCAATCTTAAGACGGTGAGCTATATGGTCTACAGTTACGCTCATCTGGTTATTACGGTGCGTGACCCCGATCGCCCGGATGCGTTGCTCCTGTTCACCAGCCAGGCGGCCAGAGGGCCAAACACCATGGACGGACTCGATGAACTTGAGAACCATACCATTGACATCTACCGACTCAACCGTTGGCGCCAGATGGATAGGGTGAGGCTGCGCGAGTTTGTCGCCATCTCGCTAAGGAAGGCCAATAAGGTGTTTGGTTATAACTTTGCGGGCATGGTCGGGTTGTGGAGCAATTGCCTTGAACCGCATATCCCGAGCGAGGTGGGTGATGATTACCTGTGCTCGACGGCCGTGGCCGCGGCACTCCATTACGCGGGGTTGGATCTTGATGCCGTACGTTGTTGCGAGGCCCTCAATATGATCAGTCCGTGGCGGGTCGTGACCAGCACGGGACGGATGATGCCCCATTCGGAAATGGTCACCAGCCCGCACCGGACGAGGGGGTTGCAGCATTAACGACCTAACCGACAAGAGGGACGGGAAATATCCGTGATTGCATTGCGCTGATGCCCTTTCTAGTCATAATGATGCAATCGGATGAGGAAACTTGTGTTTGGAAAACGGACCAACCTGCTGCTTGTGATGGCGGCATCATCATGTCTGCCCGTCAACAGTTGCCGCACACTGGCGCCGGCGGTGGAGAAAGTGCCGTCGCAAAGCGTGCTTGCACCGAGCACCGGAGTCTTGGCAGGGGTGGCGCGCAAGGTGCGCAACAGGGTCGGGGCGAGCCGTTCCGGATTGGTTCCGGTTATAAAAAACAGCGAGGCCCTCGACTACCGACTTGCCCTGATAGACAGCTCTCGGAGCGGGTTGGATGTGCGGATGTTTATCTGGATGAAAGACCTGACCGGTCGGTTGCTCCTTGAGCGCATGTTGCAGGCGGCCGACCGCGGGGTGAGGGTGCGGCTGCTTTTCGATGACCTGGCGCTGGGGCTGTCATTTACCGATCGGCAGTTGGCAATGCTCAATGCCCATCCCCATGTGGAAGTGAGGATTTACAATCCGTTTTACATCCGGGGTAGGATGCCGGCGCATGTTCTGGAAATGGCGTTGCAGCCGGAAGAGACCAACCAGCGGATGCACCACAAAAGCATGATTGCGGATAATACCCTGGCCCTCATTGGCGGGCGAAATGTCGGGGATCATTATTTCGGTTTGGGCGGTCGTTATAATTTGATCGATCTTGGAGTGATGGTGTCGGGTCCTGTGGTGGGCGAAATCAGTGCAGGGTTTGATCGCTACTGGGCGAGTGAATCGAGCTACGCTGTGGCTGCCCTTTACCCCGGAATGACCCATCGGGCGCTACAGCGATGGAGGGCGGAGTCGAATGCCGAAATTGTCAGGAAAAACCGCAAGCTCGGGCATCGCATTTCGACGGAAAAACAGGATTGGAGCCGAGCGCTGTCACGGCTCCCGCGCAGGATGCATGCGGGCAAGGCCCGTTTCGTGCAAGATGCGCCCGAGGTGCCGAGTCCGGCGCGGCCCGTGATCGATCAGGCCATCCGCCTGGCTGCCATGAGCAGGAAGGATCTTGTCTTGGTAACACCCTACATCGTCCCGGACCAAAGGATGGTTGACGTGATTTCACAGTTGGGAAAACGTGGTGTGCGTGTCCGTCTGCTTCTGCCGTCGATCGGGTCTAACAATCATCTGGTCGTCCACAACCAATATCAGAAATACCGGAAAATCCTTTTGCGTCTCGGGGTGGAAATCTATGAATTTAAACATCGGCCGAGTCAATCGGCGCACCGTTATCTTAACGAGGGGCCGCGGCCGACCCACAAGGTGGGATTGCATGCAAAGGCCGTGTTGGTGGATGCACGCTACTGTTATATCGGCAGTCTGAACTTTGATGGGAGGGCGATGTTTGTCAATACGGAGGAAGGGTTACTGATTGATAGCCCGCCGCTTGTGCGTGAGCTCGGGCATACCATGGATGAGTTGATGCGGCCAGAGAATGCATGGCGGCTGACGTTGGACGCGCGTGGGGACCTTCTTTGGACGTCAGGTGATGAGGTGCGCCGCAGTGAGCCGACGTTGAACCTGTTTCAGTCTGTGCTCGAGACGGTGCTCCGTCCCTTTTCCCTGAGAAGTGCCATTTTCCCTGATCAGCAGTTGTTCAATGGACAGCCTTAGGTGCCGGCGGGAGCGGCAAAATTGGCGGTCCAGTAGTCACCGGTGCGGATGATGCCGACGCGGGTGTACTTTGCGTTCATCATGTTCACCCTGTGCCCTTTGCTGTCGGACCACATTTGGAAAACAGTCGCGGCATCGCGTGCCTTGGCAAGGTTTTCCGCCGAATGAGACAGCGGGTAACCGTGGCGTGCCATGCGGATTTGAAAATTACTTCCATCGCGGCCGCGGTGGGCGAAGTATGCGTGTTTGGCCATCGAATCCGAGTGGTCCTTGGCGGCGAGCCCGAGGCGGTGATCCGGGGTAAGGAGCGGCCGGTTTTTTCCCTGCCGTGCTGCGTTGATGAGGCTGAGCAGTTGGTTTGCGCCGTTATCCGGCAACAGGTGAACAGGTTCTGTGAAGGCCAGTTTGGCGGACGATGTCGGTGACGATCCGCAGGAGCAGGCGAGGGCGCAGAGAGCCCCCGCCATGAGGGCCCTGACGACGGGAAGAGCTTCCGTGGTCACGATTGCTCCTTTGCTTTCCTCACTGCGGCGATTTTTTTGAACAGGAAGTACAGCCCCACGCCGGCGAGTAGCAGTAGGGGCACGCCGATCAGGGGCCGGTAGAAAATCCAGGCCGCGGAAATGGTGATCAACGACAGCGGCGCGGCGAGCAAGAAGGCGACGATGCCCGTTCCAACGCCGACGATATCACCGGCGACAGGCAGAACATCGGCCACCACGGAGAGGGGTTTGAAGACCAAGCTGAACCCGATGAACATACCCACAAATCCCACCACACGCATTATCCAGGTGCGCACCTTGTTGCTCTCTTGCGCGTTGTCGAACATCGCCGTCGCCGTGTGCGTGCCTGTCTGAAGCATGTTGATGGTGGTTCCCGAAGCCCCGGTATACGGGCTGAAGCTTTGGCCTGTTTGTTGGGCGATGATGCTGACCTCGGTCGGCATGGCGGCCAGATAGGAGACTTTCAGGTCCCCGATGGCTGGCGCTGCCGGGTTGTTGCCGATGTAGTACTGGCTGTTGTTCCACTGGACCTTGCGGCCATCGATGTCTGCGATCCCGCCCTGGGGGGACTGAATGGGGAGGGCGGTAAATCGGTTGATTTGGTCCACCAGCCCGCTGCTCAGGGTGTAGGCGCCTGTGGTGATTGGCGTGGCGGTCCAGGTCTGCGAGGCGAGCGTGGACGACGGGTTGGCATGATCGCTGGACTGGTTGAACTTGCCCGAGTCGATCCGACCCTCCGCCCAGACTTTTTCATACGTGTAGGTGGTGGTTTTTTCCTCCTTGCCGCCGAGTTTTTTCTTGGTGTCGGTGGATGTGTTTTCCTTCCACTGGTACATCTCAACCTGGCGTTTCAGCTTCAGGGCCTCGGCGCTGACTCCAAACCGCTCGTCTTTCAGGGATCCTTGGGATTTGGCTATCCCATTGAGGTGCACAAGCTTGCCTTCCTTGGCGCTGTCGACGCTGGCCGGATCAGCGGGAACACATTCCTTGGCCCCCTGATTCAGGTCCTTACGGGTTTTTACCGCGCAGCCCTCGTTGATAAACAAGACGGGGAAGGAGGCCATAATCATGATGATTCCGACAACGATTCCCTTGATGGAATTCCCTATACGACTCAACCAGCCAGTGGTCACGGTTTCGGTAAAACTATCAGACATGATCGCATGCTACGCTGTTGCGGAGATATTTGGCAAACCCAAAAACCTGATGTCCCACCGCTTCACCGGTGCGCATTCGCCCGGAGCGTCGGGCTTTTTATGAAATGGTTACTGAGCCGGGGGGGGCACGCGCGCCGTCGGAAATGCATGTGGATCTTCTCCTCCCTGGAGTCTACCCCCTGCGGATTTCAGAGCCCTTGAAACGGATCATAATGCGGAACACCTTTTTCTCGCGGCACTCAATCTTGCCTGTTTTGAGGTCAACCCGGGATGGGATTTCCTTGCGATGGATATCGACCGAGGCAAAAAACCCACGCTCGGAAAAAACGTCGATAAGCATGGTGATGGCCTTCGTGTTTCCCAACAGACTGTTCTCGGTATTGACGTGCGCACGGCCCGAGATGGCATGGGGAACGATGACCGGCATGATTTTATGTTCGATCAGTTCGACCACGTCACGGAACAAATCCTGGTCTTCGAGATGGTATCGGTCGAGTCGGTAAACGAGGTCGCGCCGCGCGTGACTGATGATGTCGGATGCCTCCGGAAGGTTGCGTAGCACATCGTAGGTGCGCGGGTCGAGTTCCAGCGAGCTCTGGTATTCGAGCTCTTTGAAGATGTTTGCCTGCACATCTTCCAGGGGAAGCTGTGCGTTGATAAAGTGATAGTGGAAGATTTGCTTGAGCGAGAGCAGGGCGTCGTAGGTTTTTTCCTTGAAGGTGCGGTAGCGGTTGCGGGCGAGATCCTCGTTGGTGTCCGTGGGTCGCTCCTCGAGGAGTTGGCCGATGCCGGTGCGTTTGACCTCCTCGTTGTGGGCAATGATCTCGCGGCCGCGTTTCAACTGGCGGGCAACACTTTCGGCCTCATCGACAAAGAGCACCATGATGTGGTAGATGGGCTGTTTGAAGTGGACCTTGAGCTGGGTGTCCTGGAACTCGCGACGCAGGGTGACCATTTTATCGTAGAGCATCTTGATGCACTCCACCTGCACCGTGGTGCGCGGAAATCCATCGAGGACAGCGCCTTCGCGGTAGGTGGGGTCGAGCAGTTTCCGGAACAGGATGTCGACCACCTCGCGGTCGTTGATCATGTGCCCGCCGTCCTTGAGGGC
>JBFERY010000005.1:0-73910 GCA_041548785.1 Oceaniferula sp. | reverse complement strand
TGAGAAAAGGGGGTGGGGGGCGTTGGGTCTGGACTGGAACTCGGGATGGAACTGGGCGCCGATGAAGAAGGGGTGGTCGGCAATCTCGACGATTTCCACAAGGCCTTCGGGAATGGAGAGGGCACTGATTTTCAGGCCGGCTGCTTCGATTTGCTCACGGTAGGCGGGGTTGAACTCGTAGCGATGGCGGTGGCGCTCGCTGATGGATTCGGTGCCGTAGAGTTCGGCAGCTTTGGTGTTCGGGAGGACTTGGGAGTCGCTCGAGCCGAGGCGCATGGTGGCGCCCAGGTCCTCGACGCCCTGTTGCTCCTCCTGGAGGGAGATGACGGGGTGGGGTGTTTCCTTGTCGAACTCGGTGGAGTTGGCGTTTTCCAGGCCGCAGACGTTGCGGGCGAACTCGATGGTGGCAATTTGCATGCCCAGGCAGATGCCGAAAAAGGGGATCTTGCTTTCCCGTGCATACTTGGCCGTGAGGATCTTGCCTTCGGTCCCCCGGTCACCAAAGCCGCCGGGAATGAGAATGCCGTTCATGCCGTCGAGATGAGCGACGGCGCCGTCTTGTTCGATCGCCTCAGCTTCGATCCGCCGGATGGTGACCCGGGTATCGTGGCTCGCCCCCGCATGAGTGAGGGATTCGTAAATCGACTTGTAGGCGTCCTGGAGCTCGATGTACTTCCCGACCACGGCGATTTTCACTTCATGGGTCGGGTTGATGATCCGGTCGACAAAGGCCTGCCATTCGGCCAGATCAGGCGTCTTGGACTCGAGGCCGAGGCGGTCGGTGACGAGACGGTCGAGTTTGTCGCGGCGGAGGTCGATCGGGCACTCGTAGATCGTGTGGTCGACATCGCGGAAGGCGACGACATTTTTCGCCTCGACGTTGCAGAACATGGCGATTTTCTTTCGGTTGTCCTCATCGAGTTCGTGTTCGGTACGGCAGACGATGATGTCGGGCTGGATTCCGATTTCACGGAGTTTGGCAACGGATTGCTGGGTCGGCTTGGTTTTGATCTCGCCGGCGGCTTTGATCAGCGGCAGCAGGGTGACGTGGATGAAACAGACGTTGTCGCGCCCGACTTCGAGGGAGAACTGGCGCAGCGCCTCGAGAAAGAGGTGTCCTTCGATGTCTCCCACCGTGCCGCCGATTTCGGTGATAATGACATCGGCGTCCGTGCGCAGTGTGACGTCATTGATCCGAGCCTTGATCTCGTCGGTGCAGTGCGGGATGAACTGGACGGTTTTTCCCAGATAATCGCCCTTGCGCTCCTTGCGGATGACATTTTCAAATACCTGGCCCGAGGTCAGGTTGTTGAACCGGGTGAGTCGACAACTGGTAAAGCGCTCGTAGTGGCCGAGGTCGAGATCGGTTTCGGCGCCATCATCGAGGACGTAAACCTCACCGTGCTGGAAGGGTGACATGGTGCCGGGATCAACATTCAGGTAGGGATCGAATTTCTGCAGAATGACCGAGAGGCCCCGAAGTTCGAGCAGGGTTCCTAGCGAGGCGGCGGCGAGTCCTTTGCCGAGCGAAGAGACGACGCCTCCGGTGACAAAGATGTATTTAGTGGGCTGGGGCATTGAATGTGGATGGGTGAATTGTGCGTGTTGGATTACCGGAGCAGTGCTTCGATTTGTTCGACTTGTTCGAGGGTGTCGACACCGGGCGAGTCGTCGTCGGTGATGAGGACTTTGATGCGGGCGTTGTTCTCAAGGGCGCGGAGTTGTTCGAGCGACTCCGCGAGTTCGAGCGGGGAGGGCTCCCAGGTGACGAATTGTTGCAGGAAGTCGCGGCGGTAGGCGTAGATGCCTTTGTGGCGATAGAGCTTCAGCGCGGGGCTTTCAGCCCGGCGGTAGGGCAGGGGGCTGCGTGAGAAGTACAGGGCGTCGCCGTTCAGGGCGAGCACACACTTCACGACGTTCGGGTCGAACACCAGGGTTTCATCGGTGATGGGATTGGCGGCCGTAGCCATGGAGACACCGGGGTCGCTGTGGAGCGCCTCGGCGAGCCGGTCGATCAGTGCAGGATCGATCAAGGGCTCGTCACCCTGGATATTGAGGATGTAGGAGGCGTCCCGTCCTGACTGCGTGAGGGCGGCGGCCTCGGCAATGCGGTCGGTGCCGGTGGGGTGGCTTGCCGAGGTCATCACGGCGTTGGCTCCGAATGCGGTTGCGGCGTCGAAAATGCGCTTGTCGTCGGTGGCGATGACGGTGTCGTCGAGTTTTTCGCAGAGGCGACAGCGTTCCCAGACGTGTTGTACCAAGGGTTTTCCGGCAATCGGGTGGAGCGGTTTCCCAGGGAAGCGCGTGGAGGCCCAGCGTGCTGGGATGATGCCGAGAGTGAGATGTTTTCCAGAGGTAGTCACGATGCTCAAATCTGGAATTGAGTTATGAACGTCCAAGCGGAAACAACAAGACTCTTTTGTGATTAGTTTGCGATGAGCTGGCGGACTCGGGCGAAAGTCGTGCTACGCTACGGAAAAGTTTGAAGATGCACGGCGCTCTGCTAGCCTCCGCGCTTATGGAGAAGCAGGTATACGAGTATTTCACCTATTGGGATTGGGCGGTTGTTGCCGGATACATGATTTTGACGACGTGGTTGGGACATCGGCTCTCCGGCAAGCAGGCGAATATCAAGGATTTCTTTCTCGGTGGCAAGAGATTGCCGTGGTGGTCGGTGAGTGGCTCGATGATCGCCACTGAGATCAGTGCATTGACATTCATTGGTGTGCCGGGTGGCGTTTATGCGATGGCGGGCGACTGGACCTATTTACAGTGGGGGATTGGTTCAGTCATCGCCCGTTTTGCCGTGGCCTACTGGCTGGTGCCTCTTTACTACGAGAAGGAAATCTACAGCCCCTATGACTTCATGGGCAATCGTCTGGGCGAAGGCGCGCGCCGGTTGGTGACGGGGCTCTTCTCGCTGGGCGCTATTCTTGGCCAGAGTGTCCGGGTGCTGGTCACGGCGATCATTCTGCAGGTGGTTACCGGGATGGACGCCAGCCTGTGTATTGTGGTCATCGGCGCGGTGGCTGTGCTCTGGACCTTCATGGGCGGGATGCAAACCGTGATCTGGACCGATGTCATGCAATTCTGCCTTTTTATTTTCGGTGGCATCCTGGCATTCACCCTTCTGGTCGGCCAGTTGGGGTGGGAGCAGATTGCCGGATTGAACCAGATCGTCGTCGAGGGCGAAAACGTCAACAAGCTGCGCTGGCTTGATTTCACCACGCCATTTGAAAACCCCCATCTCAAATACACGATGTGGGTGGCATTGCTCGCCATGCCATTCCAGAATTTTACCGCCCTCGGTGTGGATCAGCTCAACACCCAGAGGATGTTCTGCTGTGGTAGTGTCAAGGACGCCCGCAAGGCAATGTGCTGGAGTAGCGTGTCGCTCTTGATCACGCTGCTCATGCTCGCGGTGGGCGCCGGACTGTTCGCCTGGTACCAGGTGCACGTGCCGACCGCCGCCATGGCGGCCGAATTCGACAAAGAACCCAACTATGTATTCCCGACCTGGATCACCATGGAGGTGCCGGTAGGGGTGAGTGGACTGATCCTCGCCGGGGCGTTTGCCGCGGCTATTTCCAGTCTCGATTCAATATTGGCGGCACTGAGCCAGACCAGTCTGTCAGTGATCTACGGGCGCGAGAAGCTGGAAACCGAAGGCAAGGGGGCGGAAATGGTGCGCCTGTCGCGGATCGCCATCGTGATCTGGGGCGGCGTGTTGACGCTCGCTGGCCTGGGCTTACTGGTGGTTTACACCCAGAACAAGGAGACCGATCTCATTGGTCTGGCGTTCGGGATGGTTGCCTATACTTACGGCCCGTTGCTGGGGGTGTTATTAGCTGCTCTTTGCCCGGTTCGGATCAGCACACCCGGATTGATGTTAGGGACGGTGATGTCCGTTGTGCTGGTCTCATGGTTCAGACCGGAACTGCCCCAATTGCTCATTGCCGTTGATCTAGAGGAACTTGCCCAACAGGTGATCGCATCCCGGCCTCGATTGGCGTCCGAGTGGTTCTTCCCGGTCAATGCCAGTCTGACTTTGCTCTGTGGTGTGTTAGGAGGGCAGCTTACTCGGAAAAAACCCTAGACTCCTTGTTTTGACAGGGTTCATGACGTTCTGGCGAGGGAGCTGAAACTCGCGGTTGCTTGTTGTTAAGTCGTGATTCCTGACGCTCTATTTTGCACATGCTTACTATTTTCCAGGTCAAGTATTTTAAAAAATTCTTTGTGGAACCTTTGTGGAAACTGGAATTCTGAGATGATGGATTGGGCATGGGCTGAAATGTTTTGCCCACATGCGTCCAGGCGAGTTCTATGTGCACGCAGCTCGCTGGTGCGTGGGTTCCAGTTAAAAAGCTAATTGTCTAATTATTTAATTTTTTGAAAACTTCGATGAGTGAAACCGTTATTGACCGTGATGTTCTGGAAACACTGACAAGTGACGATGGTCTGGATTGTCAGATTGAGATGAATCAATTTTGGACAACGGTTTCGACGTCTCTGAAGAAACTTGTTAGTGGCGATGCTTACAGTCGTTGGTTTGAGTCTGCTCGTCTGGTCGATGTGAATGAGACGGAAGCTGTCCTTGCTGTTGCGAGTGACATGCACCAAGTATGGATTGAGACCAACTATTTACCCGAGGTCCAGACGGCTTTATCGCAGGCTTCCGCGATGCCATTGAAGATGAAAGTGATCGTGAGCGAGGTGCCGGACGAGGGAGGCATGGGATCCGGTGCGGGTGCTGATTCCGGTGCCGGTGCTGATAATGCGCCAGGAGGTGATTTCGAGTTGTTGTCGTTTGAGGAGACGGGTGTGGACGGGTTTCAAGCCAAGGCTCACCAGCAATTTGGCGGATCGATGCACGGGCAGATGAACGGAGAGGACCAGATGCGCAAAAAACTCAAAACGGCGGGGTTGAACCCGCAGTTTAGTTTTGATCGTTTTGTGGTCGGGCAGAACAACGAGTTCGCTCAGGCTGCATGTATGGCGGTGGCCTCCGCAAAGAGTGCCATTTATAACCCGCTGTTCATCCACGGCAGCTCCGGACTGGGGAAAACCCACCTGATGCAGGCTATTGGCCAGCGACTGATGAAGGAGAACCCGTCCGCGCGTGTGGTCTACCTGACCTGCGAAAAATTCATCAACGAGTTCATTGATACGGTCCGCAAGGGGTCGCTTGAGCGATTCCGTCGGAAGTACCGTCGCGCTGACATTCTGCTGATCGACGACATTCAGTTTCTCGGTGGCAAGGAGCGGTCGCAGGAGGAGTTCTTCCACACCTTCAACGAGTTGCTTGATCTGCAGAGTCAGGTGGTCTTGACCTCTGACCGACCTGCCTCCGAAATCAAAAATATCGAGCCGCGTCTTATTTCGCGCTTTGAATCCGGCCTGACCGTCGAGCTCCAGCCTCCGGGCGTGGAGACCCGGCTTGCCATTCTCCGGCGCAAGATGGAGGACTGGGATGTGCAACTCAACGACGAGATCCTGACCATGCTGGCCGAGCGGATTCAAAGCAATGTGCGCCGGCTGGAAGGGGGACTCGTCCGCATCGCCACCTACGCCTCCCTCGGCACGGAACAAATCTCGGTGGAACGCTGCGAATTTCTTCTCAAGGACATCCTGCGTGAAGAGGGGCAGAAGAGAGTCAATATCGACTCGATCCAGAAAGCGGTCACCAACTACTACGATTTGAGGTTGGCCGATATGACGAGTCGTCGTCGGCCCTCGAACATTGCCTTTCCGCGTCAGGTCGCCATGTACTTGAGTCGGAAAATGACGCCCTGCTCGCTGGTTGAGATCGGCGACGCCTTTGGCGGGCGTGATCACGGCACCGTGATTTATGCGGTGCGCAAGGTAGAGCAGCGCATGGGTTGCGAACCTCAAGTCCGTGATGCTGTCGATGTTTTGATGGCTGGCCTGCAGCGGAAATAGTCGCTGGTGGACCCTAGCAGCGCGCGTTCAACCGACGCGAACCCGGGTGATGGCCGGCGGGGTGTGCCGTAGATGGTATGTTAGGCTTCGCCGTAGCCGGGACGGCACAAGATATGGTGGGTCGGATGTGATTCCGTGCATGATCTTGAATATGGGGTTGAAAAATGCTCAGGAGTTGTTAAAGAGTGCTTGCCTTGGAGCGAGAATGCTCCAAAGTCTCACCGTAGCTTTTGGCGGGACAGTACGATGCCACCTGGTTGATTGCTGTTAAACCCAATCACAAGCGAACCATCACGCATCAGAAGCGTGTCATCACGAGCCACCAAATTTCACCAGCCATCCCACATTACCTCAAATGAAATTTTCTATTAGCAAGGAAGCCTTTCTTGATGCCCTTCAACAGGTGCAGCACGTCGTCAGTAACCGGGCCACATTGCCCATTCTTTCCAATGTTCTTATTGAGGCGACGGCTGGCAAGCTCAAGCTGACCACTACCGACCTTGATGTCGGCGTCAGTGGAAGTGTCAGTGCGGACATCGAAAAGGAAGGTTCCACGACCCTGCCCGTTAAGCGGCTGGTGAGTATCATCCGGGAACTTCCTGCCAGTGAGGTGGAGGTTTCCGTTGACGCCAAGAACCACGCCAGTATCAAGTGCGGTCCGAGTTTCTTCAAAATCATTGGCCTTGGCGAAGATGAATTCCCGCCGCTACCCAAGTTTGAGGATGCCACCGAGTTCAAGATCTCCCAGGACGTCTTGCACGATGCGATTAAAAAGACATCGTACGCCATCTCCACGGATGAGACGCGCTACGTGCTGAATGGTATTTATGTTTCCTTCCGCGAAGGAAAAATGACCTTTGTCGCTACCGACGGGCGCCGATTGGCGATGGTTGAGAATGACCTCGAGTTTCCCGCCAGCCATGAGACGGACATCATCATCCCCTCCAAGGCGGTTAATGAGCTTCAACGGATGCTGGGCGGCGAAGGTGATTCCGTGGTCCGTCTCACCGGCAACCAGATCAGCTTTGAAATAGGCGACAGCATCATTGTCAGCAAGCTGATTGAGGGCAACTACCCGAACTACAAGCAGGTTATCCCGGGCGAGCGCAAGGAGCGTGTTACCATCAATCGTGAGGAGTTTCTGAACACCGTGCGTCGCGTGTCGTTGCTGACCTCCGAGAGTTCCAACTCGGTTAAGCTCACTTTCAGCAGGGGCAACATTGATGTCCAAGCCAACTCCAAGGACATCGGCGAGGCGAAAGAGCCGATTGTCGCGGATTACGATGGTGACGAGTTCGCCATCGCCTTCAACCCTGAGTTTCTGATGGCCCCGCTGAAGAACCTCGGTGAGGAGACCGTCTACCTCGATCTCATCGACGGCATGAGCCCGGGCGTTATCCGAATCGACGGGAGCTTCCTCTATGTCATCATGCCGATGCGCGTGAGTGCCTGACGGGTATTAAAAATCAACGATCAAGCCCGGAGGATTGACCCTTCGGGCTTTTTTTGGGGTGGAATCTGTGAGACAATCCCGGCCTGATGCAACTTAAAATACTGACTTCTTCCCTCGTGGGGGTGGCGACGCTGTTTGGCGTGTCCTGTTCCGATCCCGCTCCGGTTTCACCGGTGCCGATCAAGCCGGGCCCGGCGCGAGCTGGCGGAGCAGGGCAGGTTTCCCCGGATCAGCCGTCCCCGTCGGGAGCTCAAGCGGCAGCGACGGTCAGCCCGCCTGTGTCCGATCAAAAGGCGCGCCCCGGCCAGATTACCGGTGTTGATATGGGCCGGCTTTTCACCCTGATCCAGACAGGCCGGGTGATGCTGGTTGATTGCCGGCCGGCCCTCTTTTTCCACAGGGGGCACATCGAGGGGGCGATCAATCTCCCGCACAAGAAATACGATGCGCTCATCCGCGATCGCAAAGCGCAACTTGACCAGGCCCTGGCCGCCGATCAAGTCATCGTGCTTTACTGCCAAAACAGCGAGTGCCCGGATGCCTACGGCGTTGCCAAAAAGCTCAGTATTCTCGGCTACCCGGTCTCAGTTTATCAAGGCGGCTGGGAGGAATGGAAACGCGCCGGCCTTTAGCGGGGTGACAGGGGGCAGGCCGTGCCCAGAATTGATTGGCGAGTGATGATGTTGAATTTTGATTTTCGAAGTGGGCATCCGCAGATGCGCCAGCTCTTCACTTCAACAATCAACAATCAACAATCGTAATTCAACACTCGATGCCCACCCGGCGGAATGCCAGGAGTCAGGGGTCAGGGGTCAGGAGTCAGGAGTCAGGAGTCGGGAGTCGGGAGTCGGGAGTCGGGAGTCGGGAGTCGGGAGTCGGGAGTCGGGAGTCGGGAGTCGGGAGTCGGGTGGCCGCCCACCGGCTACTCGCAATATTCGGCCCACGAGGAAGTCGTTTCCCAGACGCGGATCGTCGCAATCCTGACACAGGGACGCACCGGGTACTCGGGGTCAGAGTCGGCGACAAATGTTTCCAGCGCCGCTCGGGTGTGGTTGTAGATGGTCCTCGCCATGACTTCGGTGGTCGGATCCTCACCCTGGAAGCCAATAATGCGGTCGCCATAGGCTTCTTTGAAAAAAGCAAACTTCGGATCTTCCGTGTTCATACACAGCGCGTGATCGTAGGTTTCGAGAAAATCCCCGATCATCCGGCCGATCAGTTTGAAATCGAACACCATCTCGCGGTCGTCCAGGGTGTCCGCCTCGAAAATAAGCTCCACCTTGCGGGTATGCCCGTGTGGAAACCGGCACTTGTCCGGATGCTTGGAAAGCAGGTGGCCATTCTCGACCTCGATCATTTTGCAAATTCGGTAGGACATTTTTTTGAAGGGTCTTGAAGTCGGGGATTCGGGGAGTCTTGAAGTCTGGAAGTCTTGAAGTCTTAAGTCGGGTAGTCTTGGAGTCGGGGCATTTAATGGCAGGGACGCGATAATATACAACCCAAGGTTTTGATCAATGGGGAAAAGCCTCACATCTTGCCGCACTTCCGGCACCTGTGAGGATAGGGGTGTTTTTTCGACGGCCGGGATGATGGCATCCGCATAGTCCATGCCAGTGACTTTACCGGAGGATTGTAAATCCGAACACGTGACCGGGTAGGCTGGGGGTGAGTTGAATCACGCTGTCACATCAACGCAAAACGGCGGAAAGCAACAAGCCCTCCGCCGATCAATGCCTATGGAGCACTCGTGGCTACAATTAGTCGGTCTTGATTTGGGTGAATGCCTTCATCAGGAAGACACAGCCGAGCAGGGAAATAACACCGAGGCTGATGCCCCATGTCAGGTTGCCGTAGATAAAGCTGCCGATACTGAAGAGCGCACCATAGATGACCACCGAGCCGACAAACACGCAGAGCAGTTTGAGCGGCATTTGCCAATCGATGTCCTCCTTGCCGTTGAGGTCGACACCCTCCGCCTTGGCGTCACGCAGCACCCTGGCCCAGCCCGGGCCGCCTGGGTGGCACTGGCGATAGAAGTTGTAGAGGACCTGCTTGGACACGGGCTTGCTGAGGAATGTGGCGAGTAACCAGGAAATGGTGACAACGATCACCATCAGCATCAGCTTGACCGAGAATGTTTGTCCGGCGACCTCGGGGTGGTAAATGTAGACGGTTCCATTTTTGATGGTGCCGCGGAAGCCGATGTTTGCCGCGTCGATGGTTTTGAGTTCTTTGCCTTTTTTCCCAAGCGGCTTGTTGATGGTTTCGAGCAGTGCCTCACGGAAGCCCATTTTGAAAGTGCCCAGTGATGCCGCCCACTCCGGCGCGTTTTTCTCGATGTATGCGTCGCTGAGGGCGGCGACGCTCAGTGAGGCGGAGTACTCGGTTTTGGTGGTGTAGGCCAAGGCATAGGCTTCGTGGGCGGCAAGGCGTTTTGCCTTGTCGTCCTTCGGTGTTTCCCGCCACGCATCGGCGGCCTGGGTAGCCGCAGCCTCAAGTGCACTCGCCTTTTCAGCCCCCTCTGTTTGAGCCGTCTCAATGTAGGCAATCAATGCGGGGTCGTTGACGGCATGCACTTTGTTCGCCACGGGGGAGCTGTCGACAAACCACTTGAGCACGTCGTCGTCGTCGGATCCGAAGGCGAGCCAGAGAGCCATGCCGGAGGCGACAACCATGGCGACGATTTCGGTGATGGCATTGATGCGCCACCAGAACCAGCGCAGCAGGTAGATGGCACCCGTGCCGGCCCCCGAGAGGAAGAGAAATTCAAAGGCTTGTTGGGCGGAGTCGAGCACAGTGAGCGAGAGTGTGCCCGCGAAGACCATCAGGCCGACGGTGCAGATGCGGCCCATGCGGACCATTTGTTTTTCGGTGGCATCCTTCTTGACGAAACGCTTGTAGAAATCGTTGACGACGTAGGAGGACCCCCAGTTGAGGTGCGTTCCGATGGTCGACATGTAGGCGGCGATCAGGGATGCCACGACAATGCCGAGCCAGCCGGGACTGAGGATTTTCGCCAGCATGGCAGGGTAGGCGATATCGCTTTTGAGATACGTGGGGTCGATCTCCGGGAACTGCGCCTTGATGTCGGAAAGTTGGGGGAAAACAATCAACGAGGCGAGAGCCACAATGATCCACGGCCATGGGCGCACCGCGTAGTGCATGAAGTTGAACAGCATGGTCGCGCCGATGGCGTTTTTCTCGTCTTTGGCGGACAGCATTTTCTGCGCGATGTAGCCACCGCCACCGGGCTCGGCACCGGGGTACCAGACGGCCCACCATTGGACCGCGACCGGAATGATTAGCAAGGGGATGAAGGACATCCAGTTGCTGAAGTCAGGCATGATGTCGAGCTTGGGGATGACCGATTCATGGTTCAGCAAGCCAGTGAGGCCGCCCACCGCGACGTTGGTGTCGGCATCGACGTAGTTGACCGCGACATAGGCCGCGTAAACAGCGCCGACCATGGCGATGCCGTACTGGAAAAAGTCGGACCAGATCACGCCTTTGATCCCTCCGAGTGAGGCGTAGATGACAACGAACACCGAGGCACCCACAATGGTAACCACCGGCCCTGTGCCAAGCATGACCCCACCAATCTTGAGCGCGGCAAGCGACACCGAGCCCATAATCAATCCGTTGAAAAAGATGCCGAGGTAAATCGAGCGGAAACCACGGAGGAAGCTGGCGCCTTTGCCGCTGTAGCGAAGTTCGTAAAACTCGAGGTCAGTCATGACGTTGGAGCGGCGCCAGAGTTGCGCATAAATGAATACGGTCACCATGCCGGTGATCAGGAAGGCCCACCATGCCCAGTTTTTGACTACCCCGTCATCACGGACAAACTGGGTCACCAGGTTAGGGGTGTCACAGGAAAACGTGCAGGCTACCATCGAGATGCCGAGCAGCCACCAGGGCATGCCGCGGCCACCGAGAAAGAATTCCGAGGAACTCTTGCCCGCCGTGCGGGAGGCAACCCAGCCGATGCCGAGCACGATGGTAAAAAAGATACAGATGATGGTCCAGTCGATGCCTTGCAGGATTGATGCGGTGATGATCATGGTAAGTTCAAAGTGCCGTTTGACGATATCGCCGGATTGAATTTGAATCGATATCCGGAGGGACCGCTGGCGCAAGACAACGGCAAACGCGCGTCTTCAGCCGGGCGGTTCGCGGTGTTATTGCCTAGAGGAGCGATTTCCCCAACTCGAGTCCGTTGACGATGCAGTCGCCAACGGAAATTCCGCCGCGGTAGTTGCCGGCAAGGTGCAGGCCCGGATGCTTGCGTTCACACGCAGCCATCGCGTCGAGCACGTTCTGGTAGTCGAGCCCGTACTGGGGGATGGCATGGGACCAGGCGGTGCGGTGGCGGAAGGTGGGTGCGCCGGTCACGCCGAGCAGTCGGTCGAGTTCGTCGAGTACGACCTGGTCGTCGTTTGCCGCATACTCCGGGTGGATCGAGCCTCCCATCATGCAGGTCAGGGTGACGTGTCCGTCCGGTGCCCGGCCGTCGAACATGCTGGACGAAAAAAGGACCCCGAGCAGCGGGCTGTTTTCAGCCTGCTTGATCAGCATGCCGAACCCATCGAGAGGGTGGGTGATATCCTCGCGTCTGAAGCCGAGGACCAGGCTGGTGACCGGGGGCGCTTCCAGTTCGGTGAGCGGAGCAAGTTCGTTGGTGACCGATGCCGGTAAGGGCAAAGAGGAAAGGCGGTGGTGCGGAACCGCGATAACCAGCTGGCGGTAGTGACCGGTTTGCACGTTGCCGGCGGCGTCGGTCCAGCTCAGTGCCCAACCGGAGCTGCCGTTTTCGCCGGTGGGTTCGATCGAACGTACCTGGCATTGCAGCTTGAGGCAGCCGTCCGGCAAGTGGCTGGCGATGGCATCGGGCATGGCGTGCATGCCGGATCGGAACGAGAGCATGCGCGAGGGCGCGAGTCGGTGCGGGTTGTTGCCGCCGCCGAACTGGAGCACGAGAGCCCCGATGATGAACGAGCGGTAGTTGTGCTCGAGGTTCCACAAGCGGGGGAAGGCGTGGCGCACCGAGAGGTTCTCCGGGTCACCGGCGTAGATGCCGCTGACAAACGGGCCCGCTGCGCTGGCGAGCATGTCAGGGCCAAGCCGGCGCCGGACGAAATCGGCAAAGCTTTCCTCGCCCCGTCCTTGCTCCCGTCCTTGATACCTGCCGATGAAGGGCTCGAGGCCGAAGCGCAGTTTGCCCATGAATGAAAACAGGGGCGTGCGCAGCATGCCGAGCGGGGACGAGGGCATGGCGAGCGGCTGGCCGTCCTGCACGATGTAGCGTTTTTCCGCCTCCTTGCGTGCGACCAGGCTCTCGTGCATGGCCGCATGGGGTTCCGTTTCACCCAGGCCGATGGCATCGAGCATTTCGGCGACACGCTTGTCCTTGATCAGTATGCTGTTAGGCCCGTGTTCGGCGAGGTATCCGTCGCACCGGGTGCTTTGCAGCGCCCCACCGACCTGGTCGCCCGACTCGATGAGGTGGAATGATTGCCGACGATTATCCTGGGATGAGGTGCGCAGGGAATGCGCTACACTAAGACCCGTAATGCCTGCCCCGAGGATGGCAGTTTGTGCTGTGTTTTCCACGCTCGTAGACAACCATGGATCGCCCCGTGTTGACCATCTTTTTCTGTTTTTGTTAGGAATGTCTAACGGGGGTTTTGCCGATGCCCTTGATTTTTTATAAATGTTTGACAATCAACGGGTCAAAGGCGGCGGGGTGATTTAAATTTTTAAAACAACCCGCATGTTTTTTCTTAAATTTTGGAATAGTGGCGATTCTGTATTGACTCAGATGTATAATGTTAACAAACTCAAATAGTTCACCCTTACGAACCATGACTAATTCCACCAATTCAATCAATGGGCTCGACAGTGCCCAAGATCTGCTTATCAAACTCGTTGAGCAGAATCCCGACGACTGGGAGACCCGAAAGAAAGTAGTGCAGGTGCTGTATGATGCCGGCTTTTACCGCGACGCCTCGACGATGGTTTGGAGCGCGCCTGAGATTCCTCCGGTCGGCGCGGAGGTGATTTTCGCGGCCCGTATTGTATCCAGGGGGCAGCCCACGCGTGCGATGCGCCTGTTCGGCACCGTGGTGCAGAAAAACGCGGAGCATCCCGAGGAGAACCTGGCGATGGCCAAGCTTTTGGTCAAATCGGGCATGCCCCATCAGGCGATTCGTTTTTACGGGGCTGCGACGGCCCTCGATGCCAGTCTGGTGGATGAAGATTTCGAACTTAGTCTTGTAGGCGCGGATAACGATGGCGTCAATTGGAGCGAGGCAGTCGCGGGTGAAGCGTTTGTCTGGGACGGGCCGCAGTCAATGCAGCCGGTTGTGCCCGAGGATGCCGAGGCCCAGGTGGATGCCTACGCGGAATTACTGAACGGAGCCACGCAGCCAGTGCCGATGAAGGCCCCGGTCCGGGAGCGAGTCGAACGGTCCACCGCGTTGCCCGACTGGAAAGTGGAAAAGACAAAGACGACGTTCGTTTCCAAGGAGCTGCTGGAGAAGGAAGCCGGGACGGAATCGGACTCTGCGGTTGGAAATGAGAACCGGGCGGAAGAGGCCATCCATTCTGCAGACCAGCTGGCCGCTCCCGCGGAGACGCCGGAAGTCAAGCCCGGTCACGACAGGGAACAGGCACGCCGGGGCGCGGTTGCCGCGATGATGGATTTTGCCGATCAACAGAATGAGGAGAAGGTTGAGAAGGTTGAGCAGGTTGAGCAGGTTGAGCAGGTTGAGCAGGTTGCGGAGGTTGCGCAGGTCGAGCAGGTTGCGGAGGTTGCGGAGGTTGCGGAGGTTGCCAATGATGAACAGGTGAGTCAGGACACGTCCTCTCGCGAGGCGGCGCCGGCTTCCGAATCCAGCAAATCCGCCGCTGAGCCGATCGGTTCGGGAGCATTCTTCAAAAGCTATGACGATGCGCATGGATATAACGGATTTGGCAAGGATGAGGGCGATTCTTACGTGGCGCCATCGGTTCCGCCTGTGGCGCGGCCGGCCCTCCCCGTAGTTGCTTCCAGCCCCGTCGCGGATGCCGATGCCAATGGCTCGGCCGATGCCAGTGGTATGGCAACCGGGGATGAAGCAGACGCGGTCTCGTTAGCCGATTACGTGGCCGACGCGCTTTCCCACTGTGAGCATGCCGCTGATGAATCGGAAGGTGAAGCTAACGGGGGGAAAGCAGGCACGGCCAGAGAGCGGGTAGCCGGGGTTTTTTCGTCGATCGTCAATAAGCTGCGTCCGAAATCCGGCGAGCAACCCTTCGAGTTTGCCGCGGAGACGTATGCTGTCGATCCAGTGACTGCTGAGGAGCCCGATCTGGTGGAATCAGTGGAATCAGTGGAATCTGTGGAGCCTTTGGCGGTCGCGAGCCCATCGGTCGAGCCGAAGCCGGTTGCCCCGGTGTCATCGGTCGCAACCCAACCTGCAACCGCGCAGCAAAGTGTGCCGCGCGAGTTGGACGGTCGGACCCAATTGGTGTCACTGGCCCCCCAGGACGGCAGTGCGTTTTTTGGTCAACTCCAGGAGAGGTACAGTGCTGTGTCGACAGGTGAGCTTCCCCGGCCGGCGATTCTGGCGCGTGATATGGCCAACGTCGACTATGTCGATCTGGTCGGGAAGGCGTGCCGCAAAGACCTCGATGCATTTTCCAAGTTGCTGGGTTTGCATCGCGTGATGAGCGGGGCGAACTGCGGCGATTGGGTTGAGGACATGAATCTGCTCCGCAAGGGATTCGGTGATGCCGTTCTGGCGACAGTGGTTTCCAAGTACAGCGTGACCGAGTGTCGCGACATCCTCAACAGCGTTTACGCCCAACCGGCGCCCCAGGCTGCGGCAGTATAACCTCGCTTTTCGGGGACGCTGGATCCGCTTGCTCAACAAGGTTCCTTGCCGGGGCTGTCCTCAGCCCTGCACCGGACGTAGCGCGCAAGGCAGCGCCCGTCTTGCTGCGGTTCAAAGTGACTCAGGGTGAAATGGAGTGTCGCCGGCAGGAATTCGCCGGGCTTCCCGATCAGGGTGGGGGAATCGACCCCGCCGGCCATACGGCGGCCATCAATGATGACCTCGATCACCTCGAGCGAGCCATTCCTTGCGTCCCGCCGCATGGATTCCGACACCGATTCACATTTGCCATCGGCGCTGATGACAGCGGGGGGAGTTTGTTGAGAATCAAGTTGCAAAGCGGCGGTATTATGGTCTGTTCTCGCCGGAGAACAAGAACACACTATGAATCACGAAAATTTGAATATCGTCTGCTACTTGAAAACGTTCTGCGGCTGGAGTGAGGGCGTGCGCGCGATCATGCGCAAGTATGAGCTCGAGTTCGAGGAAAAGGACATCATCAAGAATCCCGCCTTCCGCTGGGAAATGGAACAGAAAAGCGGCCAGCCACTGAGTCCCTGCGTCAGCGTCGGCGGTCAGATGCTCGCCGACGTCTCGGGGGAGGAGGTCGAACAGTATCTCGTGGAAAACGGTTGGGTCACCCTGAGCGAGGCCGCGCCTGACGCGCCCACCGACCGCAGTTGCGCAGACCATTGACCGTGCTCGATCCTTGCTAAGGACAACGGGAGGGTGCAGCCAGAGAGCTGCTAGGAGATGCCTGCTGGGAGAGAGTGATGAAAGGCCGGGGCCACGTGGAGCCGTGCCTCCGCCGCCCGCCTGATGCGGCCGTTTTTCTGTTAGTGCGTAATTGTTCATCAGTCACAACAAAAAAAAGCAATGGCGCGTATTTTTTCTGACCGGATTATGTGCGCATAGCGCAGAAATTGACGGTCGCCTCCGCGGGGGGAGGGTTTTGAGCGGCCCTTGATCCCCTTTACTAACAGAATTAATGGGTTGGTGGATGCCCTGGAAGTCGCTTGTTTCTAGGCGAGTCGGGATGTCGGCTTATGATGACTTTGTGCGATGGGGCCGTTTTGGATGACCCGATAGAACACCCTGTTTGATTGGGTAGTTGGGCAAGTGAGACAATGGTAATAAGAGAATATGCACAGATTGCCCCCCAATTCGCGTAGCCAGTTTGTGCTGACTGTGGCATTTTCGCACCGTGCTTAAAGGTTTCAATCCTTGTTTTAGGTCCTGGGGAGTTGCCCAGAGGATGAGAGACTTTTCTCCAGTGCATGCTACAACAATCCAACCAAACTAACAAATACTACATTAACATTATGGACCCGAACTCGAAATTCAAACGCTGGCAGTCATTTGCCCGTGTCATTAAAAAAAGAAGCGGAACATTCGCTTGGTGCGCTGGAGGAACAGCAGGAGTGGCGTTGATCGCAATCTCCTGTGTTGGAGTCAGCCACACAATATTCGCCCCGCCCTCGATTCCCGGAGCCACATTCGTAGGAACAGAGTCCTGCGAGGATTGCCATGAGAAGATCAACCGCGACTTTAAGACGGCGGATCACGCACGTCTCCAGGCCAAGAGTAAAAATTCTATGGATGTGGGTTGCGAAAGCTGCCACGGTCCAGGTAGCAAACACGTCGAGTCCGGTGGTGCGATTGCCACCATCATCAATCCGGGTAAGTCACCTGAGGGCTGCTTCACCTGCCACATCGACATCAAGGGTTCATTCAACCTTCCCTACAGCCACCCCGTGCTGAACGGCAAGATGAGCTGTTCGGATTGTCACGATCCCCACAAGGGCTCGGCCCACAAAGGCGGCGGCACCCAGATCGCCAGCATGAATGACACCTGCACCTCATGCCACGTCCAGCAAAAAGGTCCGTTCGCCTTCGAACACGAAGCCACACGCGAGGGTTGCGTCACATGTCATACCCCCCACGGCTCGACCAACCAGAAGATGCTCACCGAGCGCAACCACACGCTTTGCATGAAGTGCCACTTCCAAGACCAGGCCGGTAGCGCCAGCTCACTGAACATCGGTGGCCGCAACCACTCCGGTTACGTCGCACGAGGCACTTGCTGGACAGCAGGCTGTCACGAGGGCGTTCACGGATCCAATGTCAGTAGTCACCTCCGCAACTAAAACACCTATCCACTTATAAAAAGATGAAAATGAAATCATTTATCAAACAAGGCAGCCCTCGGGTCGCACGCGCGAATGCGCTTATCACAGGTGTCGCACTGCTCAGTCCATGCGCCCTCCTGGCTGAAGAGCCGGAAGTCACGGATGCAGAAGCAGCTGCCAATTGGATCGAGCTCTCGCTCGGTGGCGTTGATGTCAGCGGCAACGATGCCGCATTCCAGAAACGACACGGCTCCAATGGCGACTTCATGGGAGGTATCAAGTCATTCCGCTTCGAGCAATTGACCGATGACGGCACCTTCCTGCTGGAAGGCCACGCTCTGTTTGGGCTGGACGATTACAAAATCGACCTGCGCTACGACAAGGATGACATCGGATTTGTCCGGTTCGGATACAAGGAGTTCAGAACCTGGTATGACGGATCCGGCGGATACGCCGGGCCAGGTGTGGCCCCTCCCCAAGATTGGTTCCCGATCTACGATGATGAGCTCTCGCTCGACCGTGGAGAGATCTGGTTCGAAGCCGGTCTGCGCATGCCGGATACTCCCGAATGGACACTGGGTTACCGCCACCTGTGGCGCAAGGGCCAGAAGGACTCAACTAGGTGGGGCCGCTACACGCGTGGCAACGTTCCCACCTACTATGATCTCGATGAGACCCAGGATATCATCACCTTGGATTTCCTCCATACCATGGGGAAAACCGACCTCGGCATTGGACTTAGTTTCCAGAACATCGAGTATGATAATACCCGGTACTCCAGTCCCGGTGCAGGCAACCCGGATCCAAGGAGAGATCACAGAGTGACGAATAATGAGAAGTATGACACTGATATCTTCAATGCCCATATTTCCACAGAGACCCACTTCAATGATCGCATGATGCTGAGCTTCGGTTATTCCTTCACTTCACTGGATACCGATTTCTCGGGATTCCGGACAACAATCGATGCCACGGGTGCTCTGCGTCCCGACCAGAATCATGCCTACTCAACCATGATGGGAACAGCGGATTCAACCATGAGTGTCCTTAACTCGACCTTCTGGTGGAAACCCAATGATTGTCTCGTGATCGTGCCTTCGATACGCGCCGAGTTCTACGAACAAGACTCCTTGGCGGCACACCTTGGCGGCCGCAGAAACAGGCCTCTCGGACTCGAAGACATCACGGATCGAAGCAGTGACGAACTGACAAAGCTCACTGAGCAGATTGAGGCCCGCTACACGGGCATCGAGGACATCCTGATCTATGGCCGGGCTATTTTCACCCAGGCTGAAAGCGACCTGAACCGCTCGAGTCACGTTATTGAATCGGACAACGGCATTATCGATGAGATCATCGACAGCACCCGTGTCAGCGACTCGGACCTCGACGAACAGAAGTATGTCGTAGGAGCCAACTGGTATCCCTGCAAGGGGCTGACCTTCGCGGCTCAGTATTACTACCGCAACCGTGAACAGGACTTCGACCACGTGGTTACCGGGGACGCTGATGCCCAGTTGCTCCAACACAATACGGAGACCCACGACTTCAACCTCCGCGTGTCTTGGAAGCCTTTATCAAACCTGACCTTCGTGACCCGTTATGACTACCAGCAGACGGAAATCGAGAATCAGGCTTGGGTCGGCACCATTCCCGTAATCAGCGGCGAGTCCACCAAGCACATCTTCAGCGAGAGCGTGACCTGGTCACCCACAAGCTGGATGTATGTCCAGGGAAGCTTCCACTACATCGAATCCGAGACCGAAACGGATACCGACAAACAAGTCGGGGCTCAAGTCCTTGATTGGACCAATGATTACTGGATCGCCTCACTGAACGCCGGATTTGCCATTGATGATAGGACTCAGCTTCAGGTAGGTTACTCCTACTACGATGCCGACAACTACGTCAACAACTCGGCTGTGGGCACTCCTTACGGAACTCAGGCCACTGATCATTCGGTCACGCTCAGGCTCACCCGCCAGCTCTCCGACAGTATGACTTGGAATCTGGGTTATGGATACTTCAAGGGTAAGGATAATGCCTACGCCGGCTTGAACGACTACGAAGCACACGTTGTCTCCACTGGCTTACGCATGACCTTCTAGTCGATCATTTTTGACTAGCAAACATTGTAATTATCATACATACTAATTAAGGCCCCTCCCAATTGGGGAGGGGCTTTACGGTATAAGGAAAACTACGAAAACCACCAAAAACAAGACCATGAAAAAAACAACTCAAATAGCGATATTGTCGGCAGCACTGCTGATTCCTGTTTCAACAGCATCAGCCCTTGATGCTGCCACCAACTACTCCAAGAAGTGCGCCTCGTGCCACGCCAAGGACGGTAGTGGTAAGACCAAGATGGGTAAGAAAAAAGGTGCCCGCGATTATCGTGATGCCAAGGTCCAGGCTTCCTTCACCGATGCCGAGGGGATCAAGGCCATCAAGGAGGGCGTGAAGAAAGAAGGCAAAGTGGTGATGAAGCCCTATGCTGATAAATTGAGTGATGCCGAGATCAGCGCACTCATGAAGTATATCCGCGCCTTCAAGAAATAATCGCGCCATCCGCAGCCGAACAAGCAATAGCACCAAGCACTCTGATAACATCGGATTCTAACACATAATGAAAGACACACCAGCACAGGACAGCGCGCCACCGAGGCGCCGGTTCCGCAGACCTCGACTTTTCCGCAACTGGATTGGATTATTAGGGGTCTTGCTGGCTGTCAGTGCTGTTTTTGCATTTGTTCTGCTTTTTGCCATCGATATGATGGCCCCAACATCGAACCCCTACATGGGGATCCTGACCTATTTGGCGGCTCCGATGTTTTTTTTCACGGGCTGTGGCCTCGTCCTCATTGGCTACTTGCTCCAGCGTCGGAACCGCAAGAAAACGAAGGGGGAGCCGATACCCCTGATCTTGAGTATCGACCTGTCCCGCAAGCGGCACCAGCGTTATGCCGTCGGCTTTATCGCCCTTAGCCTGGGATTTCTGCTGCTGACCGCCTTTGGAAGCTACCAGACCTATCATGCCACGGAAACAGTGAGTTTCTGCGGTGAGGCATGTCACGAACCAATGGAGCCGCAGTTCGTCACCTACCAGCACTCGAATCACGCCAAGGTCGCGTGTGCAGAATGCCACGTCGGTGCAGGGGCAACCGGATACATGGAGGCAAAACTCGGCGGGGTGCGCCAGCTGTACCACGCGGTGGTCGGCGACTATAACCGCCCGATCAAGCTGCTTGAGCGCGATCGGGGACCCACCCAGGAGCGCTGCGAGAAGTGTCACTGGCTTGAGAAATACACGGGCACGGTCGAGAAGATCTATCGCTATCATCTGGCCGACGAGGAGAACACGCCCTGGACGATCCGGATGCAGATCAACGTGGGCGGTGGTGATCCGGTCAAGGGGCCCGTGGAGGGTGCGCATTGGCACCGGAATATTGCGAACAAGGTCGAGTTTTTCAGCCCCGATCATGGCAAAACCATTCCTTGGGTCAGGACCGTGGATGCCGATGGCAAGGTTACCGAGTTTAAGAGTCCCGACTTCACCGGGGTGCCGGAGGATCACGAGATTCAGACGATGGGTTGTATGGACTGCCATAACCGTCCCGCGCACAGATTTAGCTCGCCGAACGACGCCGTGGACCAGGCGCTGACGCAGGGGCGGATCGACCCCGAGATGACCTGGGTGAAGATGAAGGCGGTGGAGGCGCTGACCCAGCCCTACGCCGATAGGGATGAGGCCCAAAAACAGATCGATGCCTATTTGCGAGCCGAGTATCCTGATGACAAGCGCGTCGATGGTCTCGTTAAGGAGGTGAAGTCGATTTACAGCCAGAACTTCTTCCCGGAAATGAAGACCGACTGGCGCACTTACCCGGATCACCGCGGGCACAAGAACTCGGCGGGATGCTTCCGTTGCCATGACGGCAACCATAAGGCGGAGAAGACCGAGAAGACGATCAAGGCCAGTGATTGCACATCCTGCCACACCATCGTGGCGCAGGGCAGCACCAGTGAGGAACTTAACCAGCTCAGCGGCAAGGGGCTCGATTTCCTTCACATCGATTCTGAGTATGAAGATTATGATTGTAGTGATTGCCACACCGGTGGAAATCAGGAGGAATAGATCAATGGTTCATGGATTCCCCCCCGGGGGCGTTTGTGGGGAGTGTTGGTCGTTTATGTGAATTTTTTGTGATGGAACGCTAAGACAAAAACAACCCTCAACCCCATAGAAACAATGAAAACAACAAACACAATCGTCCTATTATTGGCCGCCGCGTTCCTTCCCTCCACCACAGTGCTCGCCTCCGATGGCGCGGCCCTTTACAAGAAATCCTGCGCCAAATGCCACGGCGAGGACGGAAAAGCAAAAACCAAGATGGGCAAGAAGCTGAAGTGCCGGGATCTCAGTGATCCCGCCGTGCAAGCCAAGCTGACCGATGCCCAGATTGCCAAGGCGATTGTCGAGGGTGTCAAGGAGGGCAGCAAGACCCGGATGAAGCCGGTCAAGGACTTGTGCAAAGCCGATGTCGACGCCTTGGTGAAATACGTCCGCGCTCTGAAAAAGTAGCGGGGGACAACTTCCCGACAGATCACGCCGGAACCCGCCCTCTTTGGGTAGGTTGATCAGGCTAACCTGGTTTGATGGGACCTGATTTGATAATATCGAACATGGCATGTGATGAAACAAACCGACAACCGGAGCAAGATGGTCCTGATGGTGCTGTCTGCAGTGTTTTGTGTTCTGATCGCGGCCTTCACCTTTGAGTGGTGGGGGGTGCCGAAACCACTGCCTCCCATCCCTCTGGTCAACCCGGAGTTTTTGGAAACCAAGACCTGGCGCCAATCCTATGCGGATCTGATCGCGCTGAAGGAGGATGTGGACCATTTCGATTGTTACGCCTGCCATGAGGAGGATAAAGTGCCCGTGTTGAAGTTCGACGCCAACCACCGGGTGATCATTCCGGAGGAGCATGAGGATATTGTGATGGGGCACGGAACCCATGGCCGTAATAATGACTGCTTCAACTGTCACAATGACAAGAACCTGCTGCTGCTGCAGGCCAGGGGGATTGAGAGCCTGAAGATGGAGAACAGCACGCCATTGTGCGGCAGTTGTCACGGCCCGACTTTGCGCGACTGGGAGGCGGGCTCACACGGTCGGACCAGCGGCTATTGGGACCGGTCCAAGGGGCCATCCAAGAAACAGGACTGTGTGAACTGTCACGATCCGCACTCACCTGGATTTCCGGATCGCCGTCCTGCGCCAGGACCTAACCACCTTCGGCACATAAGTGCCCCGTCCGCCGCGCAACCCTCAACCCAGCACTAGCTATGAATGCCGACCCTGAAAAAAATACCAACGACAAACCCAAGGAAATGGACCGTCGGAGCTTTTTGGGCGCCTCGGCCTTTGCGGGGGTCGGGCTCGCGGCATTGGCGGCGAGTTTGAAGCCGCTGCTTGAGCTCGACGACCTGACATCGATGGAGAAGTTCTTGCAGAAGCACTACAAGGAGCTGTCGCCGGATGACATGGCCAAGGTGCTCAAGCGGATCGAACGCGAGGTGAAGGACGAGTATGGTGTGACTCCCGACGTCAAGGACCTCAGGCCCATGGACGGGGTGGAGTATGTCTACGCCCTGAACCTGACCCGCTGTATCGGATGCCGGAAATGCGTGCATGCTTGCGCCAATGAAAACAACCTGTCGAGGGACCCCGAGTTGCAATACATCCGCGTCTTGAAAATGCCGCACGGCTCACTCGATGTGGGTAAGTCCAACCACGACTACAATCCGGAATCGGTTCCGGAGAAAGATCATTTCTACATGCCGGTGCAGTGCCAGCAGTGTGAAAACCCACCCTGTGTGAAAGTCTGCCCGGTGAATGCCACCTGGCAGGAGGCCGATGGCATTACCGTGATCGACTACGACTGGTGTATCGGGTGTCGCTATTGCCAGGCGGCGTGCCCGTATTCCGCCCGGCATTTCAACTTCGCCAAACCGTCGGTTCCGAAGGAGCGGTTGAATCCCGACATGGCCTACCTCGGCAACCGGCCACGGAAGATGGGCGTGATGGAAAAATGCCATTTTTGCATCCAGCGCACGCGGGTAGGGAAGTATCCGGCCTGTCTGGAAGTCTGTCCGGCCGGAGCACGGAAATTCGGTAACGTCCTCGATCACGAGAGCGAGGTGTATAAAATTCTCACGACCAAGCGGGTCTTTATTCAACTCAAGGAAGAGCTCGGGACATCACCCCGGTTTTTCTACTACTTCGACGTATGATCACGGCAATTAGAAATTATATGGTTTTTCTCGGGCGTTGCGCCCGGGTTGCGTTCGTCGGGGACTGGCGGTATTTCGCCTGGATGGGCATTCTGAGCGTGATCTGTCTGATTGGCCTCAATGCCTATTGCAAGCAGCTCGTCCATGGCTTGGTGGTCACGGGCATGAGTGACGAGGTTTCCTGGGGCGTGTATATCTCGAACTTCACCTTCCTCGTCGGGGTGGCCGCAGCCGCAGTGATGATGGTGATCCCCGTCTATATCTACCGAAACGAGGAACTGCATGATCTGGTCATTTTCGGTGAGTTGTTAGCAGTGGCGGCGATCATCATGTGTCTGGCCTTTGTCACAGTGGATCTTGGTCGACCCGATCATTTCTGGCACCTGATCCCCGGAATTGGAGAGATCAATTTCCCTAACTCGATGCTGAGTTGGGATGTGATTGTGCTCAACGGCTACCTGTTACTGAATGTCTATATCTGCGGTTACCTGCTCTACACACGCTACCGGGGCAAGACGCCGAGTAAATGGTTTTACATCCCGTTCGTGTTCATCGCCATCGTCTGGGCCATTTCGATCCACACCGTGACCGCCTTCCTCTATGTCGGGCTCGGCGGGCGGCCATTCTGGAACGCTTCCATCATCGGGCCTCGATTCCTGGCCTCCGCCTTTACCGCCGGGCCGGCCCTGATCATCCTGGCCATGCAGGTGGTGCGCTACGTGACCGGAACTCCGGCAGTCAGATCCTTCGCCGCCAGTGGCAGAGATGCGGCGGAACTCGATGTCGCCCCCGTCAGCCTGGATCAGCGCCCGGCGTCAGCCGAAGATCTGGTCACCCTCGCCAGCCACCTGCCCGAGCTCAACTCGGTACCCGAGGAGGTTCGCCGCGAGCTCCTCCCCGATTTGAAGGTGGTCAGTGCCGCCGCAGGTAACCCCTTCCTTCGACAGGGGGAAACCGCAGAGTTTGCCTTTTTTGTCCTCAAGGGCGAGGTGGTGGTCGAGCGTGAAGAAGGAGGGCGCTACCGCGTCACCCGCAATGCGGTTCCGGGTGAGCAGTTCGGCGAAGTCTCGGCTCTTGCGGACACCACCCGCGCAGCGACCGCGACCGCGAAAGTGGCCAGCGAAGTGCTGCAGGTGCCTGTCAACGCACTACGCAAAATGATGGAGTATTCCCGGATGAACAAGATGGTCCGCGCACGGATGAGCGAGCGGCTCATGATTACGGACCGCGCCCTGCTGACGCTGCGCAGCATCGTGCAGGTGTCGATGATCATCAACGTATTCCTGCTGATCAATGAGCTGTTCAAGGAATTCTACTCGCATACCCACCACGTGGCATCATCCCAGTACCTGTTTTTTGGTCTGGATGGCAAGCACGCGTTGGTTCCATGGATTTGGACGGCCATCGCCTTCAACCTTGTGGCGATGGTACTGCTGATCCTGCCCCTCAGCCGCAGCCTGAAGTGGCTCAATCTGACCTGTGTCCTTTGTATCGTCGGTATTTGGATCGAAAAAGGCATGGGCATGGTGGTTCCCGGCTTTGTGCCGACCCCGCTCGGTGAGGTCATTGAATACCAGCCGTCGATGAACGAGACCATGGTCTGCCTGGGGATCTGGGCCTTCGGTTTGCTTTGCTACACCGTCCTGTTGCGGATGTCGGTGCCCATTCTGCAAGGTCAGCTGACCAAGGCGAATGAGGGCGAACGGGGCTGAATATCCGGCAGTTTTTCACGCTGAAAGGGGGGGGCTGACAGTCGGAGCCGTGGAGAGCATGATACGGGTAGTAATTGAGAGTGGAATGAGTGATCGGCGGTTGACAGCTGCGAGGCGCATCGGTCTAATAAGCGCGCATGATACTCAATCGCCCGTTTTCACTCATTGGTCTGCTGTTGCTCATCCCGTTGGTCGGGTGTGACTCAAAAAGCGATATCGAAGTTTATCAAGTTCCGAAGGAGCAGGATGGTGCCATGCCGCTGGCCGGTGACCCGCATGCGGGCGTCCCCATGGCAGATCCGGGGGCGGCGGACCCCCATGCCGGACTGGCCATGCCAGCTCCAGGTGTGAAAAATCCCCACACGGGAATGACCAGTGCCGCGGGCAAACCCAAGGTGGAGGGCAAGGTCCCAGCCAACTGGGGGCCAGGCCGTGCCTCCTCGATGCGACTCGCCAGTTACCTCGCCAAGGGTGACGGTGAGACTGTGGCGGATATTTCACTGGTTGTCATGGGCGGGAATGCCGGCGGACTGCTGCCGAATGTCAACCGCTGGCGGCAACAGGTCGGACTCGGTCCGGTGGACCAGCAAGGGCTTGTAAAATCCTCGGAAAAAGTGGTGACGCCATTGGGCAAGGCCGTGTTTGTGGATCTGGTCGCCTCCGGAGTGGTGGCCAATGCCGCGCAAGACGGCCGTATCATGGCCGTGACCCTGGAACGCGACACCGAGGTGTGGTTTTACAAAATGCGCGGGAATCACGATGTGGTCGGCCGTGAAAAGCAGGCATTTCTCGACTGGGTGGCCAGCGCGCGCAAGATCGAAGCTGCGCCGTCGGCACCATCACCGACGAAGCCTGCGCCGTCGGCACCGGATGAAGCATTCAAACTCCCGACGGAAATCAGTTGGAAGACGCCGGAAGGTTGGCGCAAGGGGCCAGCGAAATCCATGCGGATGGCGACTTATATTGTCGGCCCCCCAAGTGCCGGCACAGGCGAGGTTACGGTGGTTAAGTTAGGTGGCACGGGCGGGGGAGAGCTCGCCAATGTCAACCGGTGGAGAGGCCAGATCGGGCTGGGCGCAATCGGCGCCACGGATCTGGCGGCGGCCACGGCCAAGGTCGATTCCCCGATAGGGGCGATCAGCCTCGTTGATTGTGTCGGTGCTGACCAAAAGACGCTGGCCGGCTGGCTGCGCAGAGACGGTAGCACGTGGTTCTTTAAGCTGACCGGGCCGACTGCTGTTGTTGACGCCGAGCGGGCGCCCTTCATGAGTTTTCTTTCCTCCCTCGAATTCCCCACAAAATGAAGTCATTACTGATAAAAATATTCAATGCAATCAGCTCGTTGAAGTTGACGATCGTCTGTCTTTCGGCAGCCATGGTGCTGGTGTTTGCGGGCACCCTGGCCCAGGTGCAACTGGGGATCCAGATTGTGCAGGAGCAATACTTCCAAAGCCTGGTCGTGTGGTGGCCTGTGGGTGTTGGCGATGCGGCCAAGTTTCCGGTTTTTCCCGGCGGACACCTGATTGGCGGCGTGTTGCTGGTTAATCTCATCGCCGCCCATATTCAGCGATTTCGCTGGAGATGGGATAAGGCCGGCATCCAGCTCACGCATGCGGGCTTGATTATCATGCTCGCAGGCGGCGTGATGACCGATCTGTTTTCGGTGGAAAGCCACATGCGGATCAAAGAGGGGGAGAGCAAGAATTATTCAGAGGAAATCGACGCGGTGGAGCTGGCTGTGGTCGATGCGAGCAATCCCCAATTCGATCAGGTGACGGCCATTCCGTCGGACAACTTGAAGGAAGGCGAACTGATCAAGCACGACAGCCTCCCATTCCAGTTCCTCGTCAAAAAGGTCTACGCCAACTCCCGTTTGAAAGACCTTGGATCGGCCGAGGCGGCGAGCATGGCGGCCTCCAGCCAGGGCTTGGGCAAGCGCGTCGCCATCAGCAAACAGCCAATCACCACCAAACCCAATGAACGCAACATGATGAGTGCGGTGATCGAAATCATCCCGGGCCCGAATGCCGAAACCGAGAACAAGGCGTCCCTCGGCAGCTGGGTCGTCTCCGATGGCTTGGCGGGTGTGCAAACCGTCGAATTGGACGGAAAAAAATGGAGCTTTTCGCTTCGGCCCCGTCGCCACTACAAACCCTTCTCGCTCAAACTTCATGATTTTGTCCACGAACGCTACCCGGGCACACAGATTCCCAAGAACTTTTCAAGCCGGGTGACCTTGACCGACACCGACGGTTCGCCAGCGCGAGAAGTCCTGATCTACATGAACCACCCGCTGCGATACGGGGGGGAAACATTTTACCAGTCCGGGTTCGAGCGTGACGAGGAGACAACCGTGCTCCAGGTCATCCGCAACCCAAGCGTCGCAGCCCCCTACGTCGCCTGCATCGTGGTCGGCCTCGGCTTGCTGATCCAATTCTCCATGCACCTTATCAAATTTTCCCGCCGTGCCTCGAAGGCGTCCGCCGGTCCCACCCCCCAAGCTACCTAGTCATGAAACGTTGGATTCCCTGGATCACCACGCTGGTCGTACTGGCGTGGCTTTACCCCGCAGCCCGCAGCCCGAAACCCGGAGCTGACGGCATCGACACGACGGCCTTTGGCAATCTGCCCGTGCAGGCGGGCGGCCGGATCAAGCCTTTCGACACGCTCGCCCGCAACTCACTGTTGATTATCAATGGTAAGCAGGTGCTGCGGCAGGATGGCGAGAAAATCAGCGCGACCCGGTGGTTGCTCGATGTCATGTTCGACGCGAAGACCGCCGACGATCAGGATGTTTTCCTGATTCACAACCCCGAGGTGTTGGGTCTGTTCGGTTGGCAGCAGGGTGAGCGCAAGCGCTTCAGCCACAATGAACTGAGGCCTTTCATGGTTCAGATCGATGAGCAGGGACGGCAAGCCGCCGAGGTGGAGGCGGCCCAGCGTTCCGCGTATCAAACCGCAGTCCTCAACCTGTTTAACTCGATCTCCCTCTACCAGAGGTTGAAAAACAGCGTGCGCCCCGAAGGAGTTGAGGCGCTGAGCCCTGAAATCGACGAGTATGTCGCCAAGGTTCCCGCCGGATTCAAGGCGATGATGGCGCGCAATGCCGGTAAGGAGTACGACAGGGAAGCGCTGGGTTCGTTCAGCAGGATGGTGAGCCAGTATGAAGAGCTGCACGGCTCCGGCTTTCTCCGTCCGATCCCACCCAACGATGACAATCCCGAGTGGTATACCGTGGGGAGCGCGATCCTTGCCGTGGGCACGGACGGCACCCTCGTCCCGGGAGCCCGAACCTACGCCGAGATGGGTGACGCCTTTGTCGCCGGTGACGCGGAGGCATTCAACAAGCATGTCGCCACCCAGGCCGAGAGTTTCCAGCAAGCCGAACCGAAAACAGCTTCCCGGACGTCGCTCGAATTTCTTTTTAACCGGGTCGACCCGTTTTACCGCAGCATCGGGCTTTACGTCCTGGCGTTCTTGCTGGCATGCGGGTCGTGGCTGGCGAGTAGGCCCGCGGGGGCTGTACTCCGCCGGTCCGCCTTCTACGTCCTGCTGCTGGCCCTGGTGATCCAAAGCCTGGGACTGCTGACCCGGATGTACCTGCAAGGTCGACCACCGGTGACCAATCTGTATTCGTCAGCTATTTTCATCGGCTGGGGCACGGCCTTGATCGGTTTGCTGCTCGAGCGTATTTACAAGGACGGCATCGGCGTCGCGTGTGCCTCGATGATCGGCTTCATCACCCTTGTCATCGCCAACCACTTGGCGAGCAGCGGTGATACCCTCGAGATGTTGCAGGCTGTGCTCGATACCAATATCTGGTTGGCGACCCACGTGGTTGTCATCACCCTCGGCTACTCGTCCATGTTCCTGGCCGGGATGCTGGCGATTATTTACATCGTGCGCGGCGTGTTCTCCAAGTCGCTGACGCGTGAGGTTGACATCTCGCTCGGCCGCATGGTCTACGGCGTCACCTGCTTCTCCCTGCTGTTCAGCTTTGTCGGGACCGTGCTCGGGGGAATCTGGGCCGACCAGTCGTGGGGCCGGTTCTGGGGCTGGGACCCCAAGGAGAACGGAGCCCTGCTCATCGTGCTCTGGTGTGCCCTCATCCTCCACGCCCGCTGGGGCGGCTACATTCGCCGGCGCGGCCTGATGATCATGTCCCTGTTCGGCGGTGTCATCACCTCGTTCTCATGGTTTGGTGTGAATATGCTCGGCGTGGGTCTGCATTCCTACGGCTTCATGAACAAGGCCTTCCCGTGGCTGCTCGGATTTATCCTCAGCCAGCTGGTCCTGATGGCCATTGCCGCGATCCCGCAGAAGATGTGGCGGAGTTTCAAAAAAGAGGAAGTGCCCGTGGACTCCGAGTAAGCTAAGGGGCCGTCCTTGCGCCCCCCGAATCAGGGGGGAGGAATGCTGGCCCGCGCCGGGCCTACCGGCCCGCCTTGATCGGCGCCTCGATGATGCCTTCGGCCGTTTCCTTCTTGAGCCTCAACTGACCGCAGGCCGCATTGATGTCGTGCCCCTTTTCCAGCCGGAGCGTGGTGTTGATGCCCGCATCGGCAATGACGTCGCGGAAGGCATAGCAGACCTCCTCCGAGGGCCGTTCCCAGTCGAGCCCGTCCACCGTATTGTAGGGGATCAGGTTGACTTTGGCGTTGATCCCCTTGGCGCGTTTGGCCAGGATGGACGCCTGGTCCAAATCGTCGTTAACTCCTTGAATGAGAATATACTCAAGGGAAATCTTCTGTTTTTTGCGTAAGCGCCAGTGGTGCAGGGAATCAAACAGGTCCTTGATCGGCCACTTCGTGTTCACCGGCATGATCAGGTCGCGAACCTCGTCGGTGGCACCATGCAGGGAAATGGCCAGTCGGATCGGCACCGGAAACTCCGCAAGCTCTTTGATCTGGGGTGCCAGGCCGGAGGTGGAAACGGTGACGCTGCGTGCGCCGATATTGAGCCCCCAGTGGCTGGTGATGATTTCCAGCGCTTTGATCAGATTCTTGAGATTGGCCAGGGGTTCGCCCATCCCCATGAAAACGATGTTGTTGATGCACTCTCCGGTTTCCTTCTCGACCGCGAGCATTTGGCCGACGATCTCGGCTGCGGTCAGGTTGCGGGTGAATCCGGCCAGCCCGGAGGCGCAGAATTTGCATCCGTAGGCACAGCCGACCTGCGATGAGACGCAGATGGTTTTGCGTGACGACTGTCGGCCGTTGAGCCCCTTCGAGGCCGGGATGAAAACGGTTTCCACGTAGCGGCCGTCGTGGAGCCGGAACAGGAACTTGCGGGTGGTGTCGTCGGCACCCTTGGTTTCCACGTGGTGCAGGTCGTTGATGTGGAATTCCTTCGCCAGTTGCTCGCGTATGGGGGCGGGGAGGTTGGTCATCTCAGCGATACTGCCGACCCTATGCTGGTAGAGCCACTCGAGCATTTGTTTCGCGCGGTAGGGTTTCCCCCCGGAAGCGACACAGTACTGCTCAAGGTCCTCCTTGCTGAGGCCGAGCAGGGACCGGGTGACGGGTGGTTGGGGAGGGAGAGTGGCGGACACGGAGGGCTTTTAGCACAAATGCGGTGAAAGGCACGGATTATTAGATGGGGCGATTCGAGTGGTGAAATGACAAATTCTTTGACGAATCATGCTTGATTGCAGGCAAAATTGGGTAATGCTGAGTGCTAGCAGCATTACAATCCTAACTACCATGAGCAACATAGCTAATAATCTAGTCGAGACCGTTGGAAATACGCCACTTGTTAAACTCAATCACCTTACCAAGGGGCTCGGAGCCGAGGTTCTGGTTAAATGTGAGTTTTTTAACCCGCTTTTCAGTGTGAAGGACCGGATTGGTCGCTCCATGGTGGAGGCGGCTGAAAAAGACGGGTCACTCAAGCCGGGGGGCACCATCATCGAGCCGACCTCGGGGAATACCGGCATCGCACTTGCCTTTGTGGCCCGCGCCAAAGGCTATCGCTGTGTCCTGACCATGCCTGAGACCATGTCCCTTGAGCGCCGAATCCTGCTCCGTATGTTGGGCGCGGAAATTGTCCTCACCCCCGGACCCAAGGGAATGGGCGGAGCCATCGCCAAGGCGAAACAGTTGATTGAACAAGCCGGTGAAGGCGCATTCGGGCCGAGCCAGTTTGACAACCCGGCCAACCCCGAGGCGCACCGCCAGACCACCGCTGAGGAAATCTGGGCGAGCACCGACGGAAAGATCGATGCTTTCGTGGCCGGTGTCGGCACAGGGGGGACGATCACCGGAGTGGCCGAAGTGCTCAAATCCCGCTGTGACATGCTCGCCATTGCGGTGGAGCCGGCAGACAGCCCCGTGATCTCGGGTGGCAACCCCGGCCCGCACAAGATACAGGGAATCGGTGCCGGGTTTATCCCTGCCAACCTCAACGTGGCCATTCTCGATGAGACGATTCAGGTGTCCAACGAGGACGCCTTTGCCACGGCCCAGAAAGTGGCCCAGAACGAAGGGTTGCCTGTGGGTATCTCGAGCG
The DNA here is from genome assembly GCA_041548785.1 of Oceaniferula sp. GTDB lineage: Bacteria > Verrucomicrobiota > Verrucomicrobiia > Verrucomicrobiales > Akkermansiaceae > Oceaniferula. The sequence goes on along the minus strand of JBFERY010000005.1, from coordinate 42,001 downwards.
GAGCCAATATCTGGGCAGCCATCCAGCTGGCCAAGCGGCCCGAGTTCAATGGCAAGCGCATTGTCACAATAGCGGCAAGCTCGACCGAGCGCTACCTCAGCACGCCTCTGGCGCAACAGGTGAAAGAGGAGGTGAGCCAGCTCGCCGTCTCGGATATCTAAGCTCCCAACCAGGTCACCGATTCGATGGACAAGGCACAGATCAAGGAAACCATCCTTGGCATGGGAGCCAAGGCCCGCACGGCGGCCTATGCCTTGGCTGTGCTGGATACCGACCAGAAAAATGCCATTCTTCACGCCATGGCCGCCGGCCTGCGTGAGCGCCGGCGGGATATTCTCGATGCCAACGCACTGGATATTGCCGCAGGAGAGGCGCATGGCCTGACTGCCGCGATGCTTGACCGCTTGCGTCTCGACCCCCCCCGACTCGAGGCGATGGCCGCCGGTGTCGAGCAGGTCGCCGGGTTGCCCGACCCCGTCGGGGAAGTGCTGGCCGACTGGACACGGCCCAACGACATTCACTTCGAGCAAATCCGCGTTCCGATCGGGGTGATCGGGATCATTTACGAGAGCCGGCCCAATGTGACCAGTGACGCGGCCGTGCTTTGTTTGAAGTCGGGGAACGCGACGATTTTGCGCGGTGGTTCTGAAGCGATTCATTCGAACCAGGCGATTGCTGCGGCGCTGCAGGCCGCGGGTGAAACCGCGGGTTTACCTGCGCATGCCATCCAGCTCATTCCGTTCACCGACCGCGAAAGCGTCCGTGTGATGGCTGGGATGGACCAGTGGCTTGATGTGATCATCCCCCGCGGTGGCAAGGGCCTGATTGAAACCGTGGTATCGCTCGCCCGCATGCCCGTGATCAAGCACTACGATGGCATCTGTCACACCTATGTGGACAAGGAGGCCGATCTCGCTATGGCCGTGGCCATCGTGGATGATGCCAAGACGCACAAGCCCGGGGTCTGCAACGCTCTGGAAACGCTGCTGGTTCACCGCGACGTTGCCGCCGAGTTCTTGCCCAAAATCGCGGCCGTCTTTATGGAAAAAGGTGTCGAGATGCGGGGCGATCCCAGGACACTGGCCATCCTCGGTGATGCGGCCACGGCGGCCACGGACGAGGACTGGGACACCGAATACCTGGACCTCATCCTTGCCATACGGGTGGTGGATACCATGGCTGAGGCGATTGACCACATCAATACACACAGCTCACGCCACAGCGACTGCATTGTCACTGCCGACAAGGCGCGTGCGGAAAGTTTTATGCGTCGGGTTGATAGTGCCTGCCTTTTCCACAACGTTTCCACGCGTTTCAGCGACGGTGGGGAGTTTGGCTTTGGTGCGGAAATTGGCATATCCACCGATAAGCTACACGCCCGCGGCCCGATGGCGCTGCGCGAACTGACATCATACCAGTACCGCATCCGTGGCGATGGCCAGACGCGGACGAAGTGCGCTATCACGTGATTCCCGAAGCGAAGAGCCTTCGCTCTTCGTGGGTGTTCGTGTGATGGAACCATTGTCCGGTCGAAGGGCGAAGGCCCTTCGCTACAGCCCCATAGTGAACACCCATCAAACCCCAGGATGTTCTGAAACCGTGTTATGGATCGTCCAGTATTTCTCCCAGAAGTTACTCTCTGTTGGGTGTAGCCTTGGGCAACCTGGACAGACACTTCCCGAATGAGGCCAAGCTTTCCAGTCCTCAACTAGCTTGCCCCGTTCTGGATTCTTCATGATGTAAACACAGGTGTCTTCAAAGGCCTCCTTATAACGTTCTGATTCAGTCAGCAGGTGATCATAAGCCTGTTTCTGAAGCTTGGAGTTCTTTGGCTGAAGTGCCTCATTCCAGCACCTTCGAAAAAATTGACTCGCCTTCAGTTGATCAGATTTCTTGGAAATCCCACACCATAGAAAATGAGCGTGATCAGGCATCAGGCAATAAACGGGGCAAAGTAATTGATACCGATGGCAGGTGTGCAGCAGAGCTTCCCTGACCTGGCTGTGTATCAGGTCATCTAGCCAACCCCGATGCCGTTTATCAATAGTCATGATCCAATGCACCTGAGCAAACATGGTGTATCGTCCAGCATTGAGTCGTTTCAGGTGCCTGCCGCGGTGAGGTGGTTTTTGGTGTAAAGCCATTGCTTGCAGTCTAACAAAAATGTGAGGCAGGTGCAAGGTGCTTTTCTTAGCGAAAAAGCCATGTCAAATCCCGAAGCGAAGAGCCTTCGCTCTTCGTGGGTGTTCGTGTGATAGACATCTTTCCCCGTCGAAGGGCGAAGGCCCTTCGCTACAATGCGGAGCTTTTAATCCGGGAAAACAATGGCCCGGTTCTGGTGGATGATGGTGCGATCGTGCACGTGGTGGCGGATACCTCTTGCGAGAGCGGTCCGTTCACAATCGCGGCCCAGGCGCATCAGGTCCTTGGGCGTGTGGAAGTGTTGCACCCGTTTGACTTCCTGCTCGATGATCGGGCCGGCATCGAGTTCGCTGGTGACGTAGTGACAGGTGGCGCCGATGAGTTTGACGCCGCGCTCGTAGGCTTGACGGTAGGGGTTGGCGCCGATGAAGGCGGGCAGGAATGAATGGTGGATGTTGATGATCTTGCCGCTGAATTCCTGGCAAAACCAGTCAGGGAGGATTTGCATGAAGCGGGCCAGCACCGTGAGCTCAACCTGCTCCTCGGCGATGATTCTCCGGATGCGCTGAAAGCCTGCCTCTTTGTTGTCGCCGTCCATCTCGATGAGGTGGAAGGGGACGCCTGCTTGTTCGGCGATCGTTTGGCAGGTGTCCCGGTTGCCGATGACCGAGGTGATCTCAATGGGCATTTCGCCGAGTTTGGTGCGCCAGAGCACTTCGTTGAGGCAGTGGTCGGTTCTTGTCACCAGTACGGTGGTGCGCATCTTGTAGGGAAGCCTGCGGAAGTGCCAGGTGGCGGACAGCGATTTTCCCAGGGTGTTGAAGCCTGCGATAAAGTCGTCCACTTCGACCTTGAGGTTGGCGGTGTCAATTTCCACGCGTGCAAAAAACTTGGCATGTTGGTCGTCGGTGAACTGCGACAACTCGACCAAATTGCCTGAGTAATCGGCAATATAGGATGCGATTTTGGCGACAATCCCGTGTTGGTCCGGACAGTCGACTTTGAGGATGAGGCCTTGCATTGCAAAGCAATGATAGGGAACTTACGGCCATGGGCAAGGCAGATATATGATGTTGATTCGTGGCAGGATATGCTAGATAGTGGCCGGGACTGCCACCATTTAGCCGCTATGACCTCACGATTTTTAACTGTTGCGCTTGTTGTTTTGAATTTGTTTTGCCCTGTTGGCAGCCACGCTGGCCCCGGGGCATTGAGTGAAGCGGACCGGACCGCCCTGACGGAACAGTTGGAAAAAATCCGGCAACGCTCGAAGGATCGTGTCGGAGGGCTGTACCAACGTGCCATCCAGGACTACCGCAGGGCGATACAATCGGATGATGCCACAATGGACCTTTATCTGAAGTGCATCGAGAAAATTAGGTTTACGGATGAGAAACGCAAGGCCCAGGAATTCCGTGACTGGAAGCGGCGTAACAAGGAGAACCTCGCTTCCTCATCCATGCGGATGGCCCTGAGGCATCAACTGGCATGGTTGCTGTTGAGTATTGAGGCGGCGCGCACGGAGGGGGATCTGACCGAGCTGGGGAACCGGGCAATCGGCCATCTGGATCAGATATTCAAAAATGCGGAAGTGCTCAGGGGCCATCGGTCCATTCTGAGCCAGAGTGCGTTAGGGTCTGTTTTTGCGCGGGCGTATGAACTTAATATCGAGGTGGACGGCTGGCCGGCATCGACCATGGATATCGGGCAGATCTACGACAAGGTAGTGATGCCGCCATTGCGCAATGCCACTGGGATCAAATCACTCCGGGCGGCTTGGGGAAAACGTATCCAGCACGAAGGCCTTGTCGTTGAAAAATGGAGTGTGAGCCCCGGCAAGACGATTGGCAAAAAGGACTCCATGCGTACGCCGGACTTCGAGAAATTTCTCAGCGAAACCCGTCCTCAGTTGCTCTGGGACATGGAGGTGGATTGTTTTGAATCCGGCGACGAAAAAGTTTCCGCCGCGCATATGCTCAAGCACGTCGAAACGTACATCAACCACAAGCAGGCACCTGCGTGGATTAAGGATTTTCAAGAGCTGATTAACCCTCCCGCAGACTCGGTCGCCACCCCGGGCCGGGCTGCCGGGCGGTAGTGGAGTCTCGGGATTGGCCGACTACGGGAGTTGGCTGGTTCCCATGAGGAAGCGGTCGCATTCGCGGGCGGCACCACGGCCTTCGTTGATCGCCCAGACGACGAGGCTTTGGCCACGGCGCATGTCACCGGCAGCAAAGACCCCTTCGACGTTGGTGGTGTAGACTTCGTGGTCGGCTTTGACATTGCTGCGGGCATCGGTATCCAGGCTGAACTGGTCGATGATTTTTTGTTCGGGGCCGAGGAATCCCATAGCGAGCAGGATCAGGTTGGCGTCGATGGTCCGCAGGGTGCCGTCGGTTTCCTGGGGCACGAACTGTCCTTGCTCGTTTTTGCCCCAGGTGATGTCCACGACCTGGAGTCCGGTGACATTGCCGTCGTCATCCTTGAGAATGGCTTTGGTCATGACCAGATAGCTGCGTGGGTCGGCCCCCTGGGTCGCCTCGGCCTCCTCTTGGCCGTAGTCCATTTTGTAGACCTTGGGCCACTCGGGCCACGGGTTGTTCGCGGCACGCTCCGTGGGCGGCTGTGGCATGATTTCGAGCTGGATGACGCTGTTGCATCCCTGCCGGATGCTGGTGCCCACACAGTCGGTGCCGGTGTCGCCGCCGCCGATGACGACAACGTCCTTGCCGGCGGCATTGAGGCTGGGGTTGGTGCCGTCGAAACCGTGATCAAGTTGATGCTGGGTATTTTCCGTGAGGAACTCCATGGCCTGGTGCACGCCGTTGGCATCGCGGCCATCGATCGGGAGGTCGCGGGGTTCGGTGGCGCCGCAGCAGAGGACGACGGCGTCAAACTCCCTGCGGAGTCTGTTAGGCGTCCACTCGCTGTTTTCAGCAATGAAGACATTCATCTCGAACTGGACACCTTCGGCCTTCATGAGATCGACCCGTCGCTCGACGATTTCATTTTTATCAAGTTTCATGTTAGGGATGCCATACATGAGTAGCCCGCCCGGGCGGTCGGCGCGTTCGAAGATAGTGACGGTGTGACCGGCCTGATTGAGCTGATCAGCGGCGGCAAGTCCGGCCGGGCCGGAGCCGACGATGGCGACGGTTTTGCCGGTGCGCACGGACGGCGGGTTCGGGGTCATGAGACCATTTTCCCAGCCGCGGTCGATGATGTCGCACTCGATGTTCTTGATGGTGACCGGTGGTTCGATGATGCCGAGCACGCATGACCCCTCGCAGGGTGCGGGGCAGACGCGGCCGGTGAACTCGGGGAAGTTGTTGGTTTTGCGGAGCCGGTCGAGCGCTTCGTCCCAGCGGCCACGGTAAACCAGATCGTTGAATTCCGGGATCAGGTTATTGATCGGGCAGCCGCTGGCCATACCACCGATGTTGGCGCCAGTGTGGCAGTAGGGGACGCCGCAGTCCATGCAGCGGGACGCCTGGGTCTTGAGCTGGCCCTCGTCGCTGACGGTATGAATTTCCTTCCAGTCCTTGATCCGCTCGAGTGGCGGCCGGTTCGGAATGGTGGAACGTTCAAATTCTAAAAATCCAGTTGGTTTTCCCATGATGCTTGGTTGATTGGTTAATTGGTTGATTGGTTGACTAGTTGCCCACCTTGGCATTTTCTTCGAAGGCGGCGAGGATGGCGGCGTCCCCTTCGAGGCCACTCTGCTCGGCTTTTTTGACGGCGTTGAGGACGCGTTCGTAGTCGGCTGGCATGACCTTGAGGAATTTCGCGGCGGCGTCATCCCAGTTTTCGAGCAGGGTGCTGCCTTTGACGCTGCCTGTGTAGTCGATGTGCCTTTGGATACGAGCCTTGACCTCGTCGATCTCGCTGTCCTCGCATTCGATCAGCGGGTAGAGGTTGCTCATGGTGCCGTTGAGCCGGGTTTCGAAGTCGCCGTGCTCATCGTAGATGTAGGCGACGCCGCCGCTCATGCCGGCACCGAAGTTGCGGCCGGTGCCACCGAGGCAGACGACCGAGCCGCCGGTCATGTATTCGCATGCGTGGTCGCCCACGCCTTCGATGACGGCGTGCACGCCGCTGTTGCGGACGCAGAACCGTTCGCCGGCGACTCCGGCCATGTAGGCTTCACCTGAGGTGGCGCCGTAGAAGGCGACGTTTCCGACGATGATGTTTTGGTCGGCGACGAGTTCCGGCGGTGAGTTTTTCGGCGGGTAGACGATGATTTTGGCACCGCAGACGCCTTTGCCGATGTAGTCGTTGGCATCGCCTTCGAGTTCAAACGTCATGCCTCTCGGGCAGAACGCGCCGAGGCTTTGTCCGGCGCTGCCATTGAACTTGAGGTGGATGGTGTCGGCGGGCAGTCCGGCGGCACCGTGACGCCGGCTGATCTCGGCACCGGTGATGGTGCCGACAACGCGGTTGACGTTTTTGATCGGGAGTTCGGCGTAGACTTTCTCGTAGTTTTCGATGGCGGGTTGGCTGAGTTCGAGGATGTGGGTGTTATCCAGTGCCTGGTCGAGCAGGTGGTCCTGCTCTTGCTGGGCGTAGGTTCCGACATCGGGGCCGACTTTCGGGCGGTAGAGGATTTTCGAATAGTCGAGTCCCTTGGCTTTCCAGTGGTTGACGGCGTCGCGCATTTCGAGTCGGTCGCAGCGGCCTACCATTTCGTTGATCGTGCGGTAGCCGAGTTTGGCCATGAGTTCGCGGATTTCCACGGCGACGAAGTTCATGTAGTTGACGACATTTTCCACGGCGCCGTCGAATTTTTTCCGGAGGTCGACGTTTTGGGTGGCGATGCCTACCGGGCAGGTGTTTTTGTGGCAGACGCGCATCATGATACACCCGAGGGTGACGAGTGGTGCGGTGGCGAAGCCGAATTCCTCGGCGCCGAGCAGGGCGCCGATGACGACGTCGCGGCCTGTTTTGAGTTGGCCGTCGGTTTCGAGGATGACACGGCTGCGCAGGTTATTGAGCAGCAGTGTCTGGTTGGTTTCGGCCAAGCCGAGTTCCCATGGCGAGCCGGCGTGTTGGATGGATGAGCGCGGGCTGGCACCGGTGCCGCCATCGTGACCTGCGATGAGGATGACATCGGCCTTCGCCTTGGCGACGCCTGCGGCGACGGTTCCGACGCCGACCTCGGATACCAGCTTGACGTTGATGCGGGCCTCGGTGTTGGCATTTTTCAGGTCGTGGATGAGTTCCGCCATGTCCTCGATCGAATAGATGTCGTGGTGAGGAGGTGGGGAGATGAGTCCGACACCGGGAGTGGTGCCGCGGACTTTGGCGATCTCAGGCAGGACCTTGTGGCCTGGGAGTTCGCCGCCTTCGCCGGGCTTGGCGCCCTGGGAAATCTTGATTTGGATTTCACGGGCGTTGACCAGGTAGTTGCTGGTCACGCCGAAGCGTCCGCTGGCGACCTGCTTGATGGCGCTTTTTTTGGAATCGCCTTGTTCGTTGGTCCAGGTGAAGCGTTTGGGGTCCTCGCCACCTTCGCCGGTGTTGGATTTGCCGCCGAGGCGGTTCATGGCAACCGCAAGGGCTTCGTGGGCCTCCTTGGAGATGGAGCCGTAGGACATGGCACCGGTTTTGAAGCGTTTGACGATTTCGCTAACGGATTCAACCTCTTCAAGTGGGATTTCCTTGGCGGGATCGAACTTGAACTCCATCAGACCACGCAGGGTGCAGAGACCTTTCGACTGGTTGTCGATCAGCTCCGAGTACTGGCGGAAGACCTCGAGGTCGCCCAGTTTGGTGGATTTCTGAAGAAGGTGAATCGCTTGCGGGCTGAACAGGTGCCGTTCGCCATCGGCGCGCCATTGGTAGACACCGCCGGAGTCGAGGGCCTCGTTTTCTGTTTCACGTTCCTTGTAGGCGTCGTCGTGACGCATTTTGACCTCGCAGGAAATGGTGTCGAGTCCGATGCCTTTGATGCGGGAGGTGGTGCGCGTGAAGTACTGGTCGATCACCTCACGGTTCAGGCCGATGCATTCGAAAATCTGTGCGCCGCGGTAGCTGGCCACGGTGGAAATGCCCATTTTCGACATCGTTTTGATGACGCCTTTGATGGATGCCTTGAGGTACTTGGCGACGGCGGTCGGGTGGTCGATGTCAAGTTCGCCGTCCTCGGTCATTTGGGCGAGGGTATCGATGGCGAGGTAGGGGTTGATGACATCGACCCCGTATCCTAACAGGACGGCGAAGTGATGGACTTCACGGGGCTCGCCGGATTCGAGGATGATGGAGACCTTGGTGCGGGTTCCGCTGCGGATCAGGTGGTGGTGGAGGCCTGCGACGGCGAGTAATGCGGGTATCGCCGACTTGTTGCCACTCATTCCCCGGTCTGAGAGGATGAGCAGGTTGTTGCCCTGGAGGATGGCGGTGTCGGCCGCTTTGAAGAGCTGTTCAAGGGCGAGTTTGAGCGCGTCGCCGGAGACTTGGCCGAGTTCCTTGGCATCATCGGAGAAGTGCGGGTTGTTGGCCTGGCCCGGGAGTTGTCCCACGGCCAGCCCGGCGTCGAGTTTTTCCGGGCGGTAGAGGATGGACAGTGTTTCCGACTGGAAGCCATCGAGGTCGATATCGCGCAGGCGGGCCAGCTCGTCGTTGTTGACCAGCGGGCTTTCCAGGCGGATCATCCGGCAGTTTTCCGGCCCCGGGTGAAGGATGTCGCTTTCGGAGCCGACAAAGGTGACGCTGGAGGTGATGAGCTCCTCGCGGATCGGGTCGATGGCCGGGTTGGTCACCTGGGCGAAGAGTTGGCGGAAGTAGTTGTAGAGGAGCTGAGGCCGATCGGAGAGCACCGCGATCGGGGTGTCGTTACCCATGGCGCCGAGCGGTTGGTTGCCGGTCATCGCCGAGGGGGCGAGGATGAGTCGCTTGTCCTCGAAGGTGTATCCGAAGGCGCGGTTGCGCTGGGTCAGATCGTGGCCGGTGATGGCTGGGATGGCCTCACCTTTGGCGAGATCGGCAAAGAAGAGGCGGTTGTTTTCCAGCCATTCGCCGTAGGGCTTTTCCTGGGCGATCTCTTCCTTGATTTCGGCGTCGTCGATGATGCGGCCTTTTTGGGTATCGACGAGGAACATGCGGCCTGGTTCGAGGCGGCCTTTTTTGATCACGGTGGCGGGATCGACATTGAGTACGCCGACCTCTGAAGCCATGATGACCATGTCGTCGTTGGTGACGTAGTAGCGCGACGGGCGCAGGCCGTTGCGGTCGAGGATGGCGCCGATGGAGACGCCGTCGCAGAATGCGATGGAGGCTGGGCCGTCCCAGGGTTCCATGAGGGTGGCATTGTACTCGTAGAATGCCTTTTTGGTATCGCTCATGTGCTGATGGTTTTCCCAGGGCTCGGGGATCATCATCATGATGGCCTGGGGGAGGGGGCGGCCTGAAAGCACGAGGAATTCCAGGCAGTTGTCAAACATGGCGGAGTCCGACCCGTCATCGCGGATGATGGGCAGGAGTTTGTCGAGATCGCCGCCGAGCACGCCGCTGGCGAGCAGTTTTTGGCGTGCTTGCATCCAGTTGGCGTTGCCCCGCATGGTGTTGATTTCACCATTGTGGGACATGTAGCGGAATGGCTGGGCGCGGGGCCAGCTGGGGAAGGTGTTGGTGCTGAAGCGTGAGTGAACCAAGGCCATGGCGGATTCCATCGCCTCGTTTTGGAGGTCGGGGAAGTAGTCCTTCAACTGCCAGGTGGTGAGCATCCCCTTATAGATGATGGTGCGTGCGGAGAGCGAGACGGTGTAGAAGTATTCGCCGCCGTCGGTCGAGCAGTAGCGAATGGCTTGGGATGCGCGGCGGCGGATGACGTAGAGTTTGCGTTCGAAGTCCTGGTCGTCCGTGATTTCCGCGGCGCGGGCGACGAAGATTTGCTTCATCTGTGGCTCGGACTCGCGGGCGGCCTTGCCGAGGATATCGCTCTTCACCGGGACATCGCGCCAGCCGAGAACGGTCTGGCCCTCTTTTCTGACGGTTTTCTCGTACGCGGCAACGGCGGCGGCGGCCTCCTCGGGGTCGGGGGAGAGGTGGACAAATCCGACGGCATACTGGCCTTCCTCGGGCAGGGTGAAGCCGAGTTCCGGGGTGACGGATTTGAAAAACTGGTGGGGAAGCTGGATAAAGATGCCGGCGCCGTCACCCGTGGCCTCATCGCATCCGCAGCCACCGCGGTGTTCCATGCAGACGTTCATTTCGAGTGCGCCCGAGATGATGCTGTGTGATTTCTCACCCTTGAGGTGGCAGAGGAATCCGACGCCGCAGGAGTCGTGTTCATTTTCGGGATCGTAGAGTCCCTGGGCTGGGGGTAATCCGAGTGGCTGTTTCATAGTGGTGTTCATCTCCGACATAAATGGTTGATTGGCGTATCTCGTCACGGGCTATTGCGACGATGGGTTTTGATGGGTCTTGATGGGGGGTGTTTTTTGAAAGTTTGGCAGGCGGTCGACCGCCTTGTGTGGACTGTTTTTACCGGTTTTCGCAAGTGATTTCTCACCGGCGGAAGGGAATTTACGCAATATGGGCGGATAGTATAGAGCAAATATACGGATGACACGAGGAATTTCAGTGTGAAGAGAGCAGCTTGATGGCGGAAAAGGCGATGGTGATGAGGTAAATCACGAGCACAACCAGGATCATGATCGCCATTTGTTTCCAAAATGCGCGCTGGTGGGCGATGGATTGTTCGAGGTCCTCGATCCGGTTGCTGACGGTCAGTCGGGTGATGGACTTCTCGTAGCGCGACAGCCAGAGCGAGGGGATGAGGAAGAGCACCGCGAGGATGAGGAAAAAGAGACCGAGCAGCAGAAGGTGGTGAACAGGGAACCTGCCTGCCATTGCACGCAGGGTGATCAGGGCGATAAGAATCAGGAATCCTGAGGTGATATAGCCGGCGAGACTGCAGAACCTAACCCAGGGGCGGGTGCCACGAAGGTGTTCGACCACAACCGCGGACACTGGGCTGTCGTCTGCACAGTTGCGGTCGGGATTGGCATTGGGGGGTTGGTAGGGGTCGCCGAGCATGACGCGACGAGTATTCCGTCGGCGGTCATGGGTTTGAAGTAAAAACGGCGAATTTTGACATTTTCATCCCGTGAAAACTGCCGATAGTTCGTTGCGGCGCCCCGGCTTGGGAGAGGGGTGTCAGACCGGCGAGACAAATGTGGCTTCAGGGCTGTATCCGGGAGATTGAATGCCATGAGCCGCGAGATCAAACATGCCGGGAGCAATGCTGACCGAACGATACCAGATGGTGAGTCGGTGTTGTTGGGGGCGCCCATGGAGCTGGGTGGCAAGCTGGCGGGTTTGTCATTGCCGAGGCAGGTGATGGCGCTGGCGCTCTGGCCGTTTTTGCAAAACCTGATGGGCGTAGGGGTTGGTTTCGCGGATATGATGATCGCGGGGCGGATGGAGCAGGGGGCTTCTGCCGAGGCGGTCATGGACATGATGGGCGCCTCGATGTATCTGATGTGGCTGTTGATGATTTTACAAGGGGCGATGGCAACGGGGGCGATGGCACTGGTATCGCGGTCAACCGGCGCGCGCGACATGCAAGCGGCCAACCTGGCGCTCGGGCAGTCGTTACTCCTCGGTATGGCATCGGGTTTGGTCAGTGGCGTGATGATATGGATGGTGACCCCCACGATGGCAGGATTTTTCGGTCTGAGTGAGCTGGCGACCCATTACGTCATGGACTACATGCGTGTGGCGGCCTTGCTCGCCCCCTTCAGTGGTGTTCTTTTTGTCGCCAGCAGTTGTTTGCGGGGTTACGGCGACACGATGAAGCCGTTTTTTGCCATGTTGATTGTCAACATGGTTAACATTGGCCTGAGCTTGTTTTTTGTTTACCAGTTGGGTTGGGGGGTGAAAGGCCTGGCTGCCGGGACGGTGATCGGTTGGGCGGCGGGTGGCGCATTTATTTTATGGTTTCTGCGGCCCCAGAGTCAAACCCGCCGCAATGCGGGCGAGGACGGCGAGCCGCTGGTGCTGCGGATGGAGAATTTGCGTTACGACATGCCGATGCTGCGGAGAATCTGGAGGGTGAGCTGGCCGTCGATGATTGAAATCATCGGTATGTGGTCGGTGCACGCCGTCGGGGTTTATTTTATCGGGACCTTGAAGGCGGGAACGATGGGCGCGCATGCGATGGTGGTCCGACTCGAATCGGTGAGTTTTATGCCCGGCTTTGCCATCGGTATGGCTGCCAGCACCTTGACCGGACAGTACCTCGGCGCAGGTGATAAGGAGATGGCTAAAAAGGCGGTGCGCTTCTGCTGGATGGTGGCCGTGATTACGATGGGCGGGGCGGGGCTCCTGATCTCGTACTTCAACACCGAGTTTCTCGCGTTGTTTGGCAACCCCGGAACGGAGCAGTACGAGGTGGCGGCGCCGGTGATCCGGTTTGTCGGCCTGTTCCAGGCGCTGACCGCCACCATGATGGTCATGAAGATGGCAATGCGTGGCGCCGGTGCCACGCGCCTGGTCACGGTCTATTCGTTTGCCTCGATGGGGGTCGTCCGTGTCGGTGGCATATGGGCCGCCATGCACTGGTTTGACATCGGCCTATTAGGACTGTGGCAGGTGATGTTGCTCGATGTCCTGCTGCAGGCCACGATTTTTGTCTATCTCCACTTCAAAGGGGACTGGCTGAATACGGAGGTGTAGATGTCTTGAAGTCCTGAAGTCCTGAAGTCTGGAAGTCTGGAAGTCTGGAAGTCTTGGGGCCTATGGGGTTGGGAGGCGGGTGGCGCCTTTCATGAATGATTCAAAGTAAGGGGGGGTCTCCGTGTTGAAGGTCATGGTTTCCTTTGAGAACGGATGAGTGAGGGTCAGGCTGGCTGCGTGGAGCGTCAGTCGTTTGACCCCCTTTTCACCGGGGCCGTATTTTTTGTCGCCGACGACGGGATGGCCATGGTCGGCGAGGTGGACGCGGATCTGGTGTTTTCTGCCGGTGAGCAAATTGATTTTCAGCAGGCTGTGGTTCTTGGTTTCCTTGATGACCTGATAGGAGGTTTGGGAGAGTTTTCCCTTTTTGGGGTCCTTGGTTGAATACATTTTGTGCACGCCGTTTTCTGCGAGATAGGAAGTGAAGGTTCCTTCTTTCCGGGCAAGGTTGCCATGAACGACGGCGTAGTAGCTTTTTTCAAAATGTGACCATTCTTGTTGCAGGTAGGATTTTGCTTCCTCGTGTTTGGCAAAAACGAGGATGCCGGATGTTTCCCGGTCGAGGCGGTGGACGATGAAGACGCGGTTCCTCGATTTGGCGACTCCTTTACGTACGTAGTCGTTGAGGTAGGCGTAGGCGGTTTTGTCCCGCTCACGGTCGTTGCTCATGGTCAACAGGGCGCTCGGTTTATCGATCACAAGGATATCGTGGTCCTCGTAGAGGAGGGTCAGACTCTTCGGGTGGAATTTTTTGGGGGTGGGTTTGAATTTTTTGGCACGCTTCTTCATGATATTCGGCTTGCGGGAGGTTTAGCCCAGTGGTCGCGGATCAGCGAGACAAATAGCTGGGCTGTAAATGTTGACGAAGTTCCTTCTTGCCCGATTGCCCTGCTTGGTATGATGATGTGCGCATGCAATTTTCCAATGTAACGGCTAATGCCAAGGCGAATGTTTATTTCGAGGGTAAGGTGGTGTCCCATGGGATCACCCTGGCGGACGGGACGACCAAGAGCTTTGGTCTCATTTTCCCCGGAAGCTACCACTTCGGTACTGAAAAGGCGGAGCGGATGGACATCACTGACGGCCAATGTTCAGTGACGCTGGACGGTTGCGATGGCAGCGATAGCTTTACGGCCGGGGACCACTTCGATGTTCCGGCCAACTCGGGTTTCACCATCGAGGTGGGCGAGGGGATTTGCCAGTACGTTTGTTCCTATATCGAGTCTTAAGCACAAGGCCAGGGGTGTTTACGGGGCCCTTTACCCGTTGGGATGTTGAATCACCCAGGCATACTCTTTGGCGATCTGGTCTTCGATCGGGATTTGCAAGCTGTCGGGGAGGACACCCCAGGTGTAGGTCTCGATCTCGAAATGGCTGCAGAAGCCGGGGTGTTCTTTTAGGTAATCAAGGGCGTCGACCGCGTGGTCCTGGGTCGATGCCAGTGGTGCTTCCGGCTGGGCGTAGAGTGGGATGTGGAAATGGATACGCGCATCGCGGGTGGTATTCAGTGGGATGCTTCCGGTATCCAGCGCGGCGAAGAAGTCGGGGAGGTCTTTGAAGCGGCTGAGCTTGCCCTGGTCGTCACGGGTGATGACCTGGTGCAGGTAGGTGGGCTCGTCGAATGCGTGGATGGCGCTGAGCGCATCGGCGGCTGTCGGGTCGAATGCGAGGGCCGATGAGAGGTGGACTTTGGAAATCCTCAACCCTGCGGAGCGCAGGGCGTCGAGCGACGGGTGGCAGTCGTTGAATTCGAGTGCGAAGTGGCAGGTGTCGTAGTTGATGCCGACCCGTCGTCTGACGAGTTCCGGGTTATCGACCGTGGCGAGGAAGCGGTCGAAAAACGCGAGGGTTTCCTCGGTGTTTTCAAAGTGCCCTAACGGTTCTGGCTCGAGGCCGAGGTGGAGGTCGCGGTTGGATTCGGCCGATAGTTTTTCGATATGCTGCGCGCACGCTTCCAGGTTTTTGAAGATGGCAGACTCATCGGCATGAAACTCCTTGAACGAGCCGGGCAGGGTGGAGACCGAGCCATCGACACCCTCGGGCACGAGCTGGGCGATGATGGTGAAGAGGTTGTTGGTGTAGTGAAGTCGGTCCGCCGATGTCCAGTCCGGCTGATAGACTTTTTCCTTCACGCGGGTGCCGTGGAATGAGCCGTAGGGGAAGCCGTTGATGGTGAAGACGTAGCAGTTTTCATCATTCAGCCATTGCTGGAATTGCTGCAGGTTGTCGGCTTGGAGGAGATCCTCGGCGGCGATGGCGGAGAGGCGGAGTCCGATGGCGTAGGCGGGGGGGAGTTGTCGGGAGTCAGGTGTCAGGTGGCGGGGGGCGGCGGGCAGGACCTTGTCGCGCACGGCAAGTGTGTGGGTTTTGAGTGCCTGCCAGGTTTCCTCCCATGTTTCCGCGGGGTGGATGTTCGTGCAGTAGGCGAGGTGTGCGTCGTGGAATTTCAAGGTGGGTATGTGCGGGTTGATGGATGGTTCTTACCGTGCCTCTACATTGCGGATGTCGAGGACCTTGACGATGCCGGCGTAGGGGTCGGAGAAAAACAGCACGGCATGACGGCCGAGCAGTTTCACCTCGATCATGCGGCCACGTGGGTCGGGTTGGCGGTAGTCGCCGATGGTTTGCGGGTTGGACTCGAGCTGATTGATAAAGCCGATCACGTCCTCCCTGTTGGCGAGGTCGCGCAAGTGGTCGCACGCGTGGCTGTGGATATAGACGAGCGTGTTATTCATCCTCGAGGGAGTTTTTGCATTTTTCCCACGGCTGCCAGTTTTTGGGGTCGGCGTCCTCGATGCGTTGATGCAGCGCGGGCATGATGAGTTGGTTGCGCTTGAGGCGCTCCATGAGCAGCATGCTGGCGAGGTGGTCTTGCTGGTCTGCCGGGAGTTGGCGGATGGCGGCTTGGAGGGATTCGAAGTCCATAACGAGTGTCAAAGGTTGAAATTCTTCGACTGGCTGAGGAATTTAACCGGGTTGTCGTAGACGATCTTGCGGATGGTGGTCTCGGAGAACTGGCGTTTTTTCATCTCGATGGCGCACTTGGCGACGGCGAGCGGGTCGGAGATTCCCCAGTCGCAGGCCGAGTTCATCCAGATGTTTTCCATCCCGAAGTTTTCCAGGATATCGACGGCGCGAGGCAGGCTGCACTTGGATTCCGGGTAGAGCGTCATGCCTGCCCAGAAACCCGAGTCGAGCACCAGGCCGGCGGTGTGTTCCTCGACATGGTCGATGATCACCCTGCCGGGATCGACGCTGGCATTTTTCAGGGCGTCGATAATCAGTCGGGTCCCCTTGAGTTTATCTTCAAGGTGCGGGGTGTGGATGAGGATGGGGAGATCGTATTTTTGGGCGATCTCAACGTGTTCCTCGAAAATCTTGAGTTCGCTGACCGTGTTTTTGTTGAGCCCGATCTCACCGATACCGAGCACATTGGCCTGATCGATGAATTCGGGGATGATGGCCATCACCTCGCGGGCAAAGCCTGCATCCTCGGCCTCCTTCGGGTTGATGCAGAGCCAGCAGTAGTGGTCGATCCCGAACTTCGCGGCGCGCTTCGGTTCGTAGTCGGTGAGTTGACGGTAGTAATCGTAGAACCCCTGGGCGGAGGTGCGGTCGAAGCCCGCCCAGAAGGCCGGTTCGCAGATGGCCTCGCAGCCGGCGATGGCCATGGCCTGGTAGTCGTCGGTGGTGCGACTCACCATGTGGGCGTGTGGTTCGATGTATTTCATGTTCGGTAGTAGGTGGGCGGTGGACAGTGGGCGGTCGCTTACGCGAGTATCCACGGTTGGGGGTTGGTGATCATTTTGCCGAGCATCCGGCCGATTTGTTGATTGGTTTCCTGGAGTCTGTCGATAGTAAGCGGGTCAATGTATCCACAATCCTTAGCAAAGTCCATGTGGGTATCAGTTTCCTGGTTTTCGCCATCACAGTCGGTTAGTTTGCTGACAAAATGCGCTTGGTAACGTCGTTTCGCCCATGCTTCACGTAAGTTGGCACATACAGATCGGGAAGATCGGCGAATCTGGCTTGTCAGGGAATATTTCTCTTCAGAAGGAAATTGTGTACTGAGCTTGAAGAGTTCCATCGCTTGGCCGTAGGCCATTTGGTATACCTCAAGCTCTTTGGCTGATGCTACAAATTTACCCATACTATTGTCATCGGCTGGTGTTCTTCTCCGTCTACTGATTACTGCCTACTTACCACTGTTGACTGACTCCTGGTTTACGGCTCCGGAGGCACCCTGGATGGTGGCTTTGGCGATGGGCTCGGTGCTGTGGTCGGACAGGGCCTCGAGCACGGCCTGGGCGCGTGGGACGTCGCCGGGCGCGAGCATGGCATCGATTGCCTCATGGAAGCCATCGTAGCGGAAGTCGGTATTGCCAGCATGCCGGTCGACGCGATCGAGGAAGGCGGCGATGTCGATGAGTTTGTGGCGCGCGTCCATGAAATAGAGGTCGAGAATGTCTTGCTTGCTGGGCATAGGGCCAAGATATGTCTGAAACTTCAAAAACCAACTCCAAATTCAGTTTCCAAATGAGAATTTCTAGGATAGAGCACATGCATGAGCGACAGTGCACATGAATCGGACCAGCGCGATCTAGGCGTCCAGCCACTCGACCGGATGATGGATGAGTGGGGTGTGGGAAACCATGATTTGGTGGAGGTGTCCACGGAACAGCTGACACACAAGCAGGTGCAGAAGGCCCGCAAGGGCAGGAGGCTCACGTTGAAAATGATGCAGAAGGTGACCCGTGCATTCAATGTGACGATCTGGCACCGCCTCAACGACGAGGAAAAAGAAGTGTATTACGAATACATGCACCGTGATCTTTTCAGTTACGCCAAAGGGCATGACGAGCAATGGAGTGATCCGAACCGTGAGTTGATGGCCGCGGTGAAGGGGAGGGCATCCTGATAAGAATCGGATCGCAAGGGCTCCTGCCCTGTGTGTATTGCTCTCTGTGCGTATTGCGCTCTGTGTGTATCTACTTGGAGCGTGCCTGCGCTGCTGTCGCAGCCGCATCGCGGGGGAGGTGATTGAACGGATGGTTCATCCTTAGAGCATTCAACCCAGAGGTGACCCCCTGGGTTGATCTTCGTGTTTCATCCATGGGATGGAAACCGACGGGGTATGCCGCAACCGTCCTTCAGCTCAAGGCGGTTGCGGAACACCCACTGTGATTTGCGTTAAACTTTGTAATACTCCTCCCAGCCCTTGCGTGGCGGAGGTCCGACCAGCAATTGGTTGGCAATTTTATTATCGGTGATGGTTTCGGTCTTGCGGTCGAATTTAAAGGACGACTTGGTGCGTTGTGCGATGCAGCCGAGGCAGAGAACCTTGCTGAGCTCACCGGCAACGGCGAAGCTGGAGTTGCAGGTTTTCTCGCCCTTGACAGCCAAGGCAAAGTCCATGAAGTGGTTCGGCTGGTTTTTTTCATAATCGGGCATTTTGCCCACCTTGCTCGCATGCTCGTTGTTGATCACAGTTAGGGTGTTGCCATGGGACGACCCCTTGAAGCTGACTCCGTCGGCACGATGGATGATCTTGCCGGGTGGCAGGGCCTTGACCTTGCTGCCGCTTCCGCCTGATGGAGGTGCGGCCTCATCGTTAGACTTGGTTTTGTGATATCCGTCAGGGAGTGCAGGGAGGTTGCCGACACCTTCGCTCCATACGATGTCCATGGCGGGCATTTTTTCGCTACGTTCCGGGAAGTGGAATTTCAGCGTCGAGCTCATGGGAAACACATGGTTGTTGTGTCCCTCGATCATTTCCAGTGTCACCGATTCGGGCATGCCGAGGTTGAGGAACTCATGGGCTGAGTCGATGATGTGAGCACCCCAGTCGCCCAGTGCGCCGTTGCCGAAATCATACCAGCAACGCCAGTCGCCGTTGATGTAGTCCTTGTGGAACGGGTGGAAGGGTGACTGCCCCAACCATGTGTCCCAGTCCATGCCCTTGGGCATTTCGTCGGCTTTATTGAGCCATTGCTCCCAGGTCATGCCTTTGGTGGGCACACCGGCATTCCATTTGTGCCAGCGGCGGCCCTTGGTCATGTGGGCATCCATGCGGGTGACGTTGTCCATGATGCCGGCCTTCACCAAGGCGCGGAACTGATAGTAGTTGGGGCCGGAGTGGCCTTGGTTACCCATCTGGCACGCTACCTTATACTTGGCTTCCGCCTGGATGAGGAGATTGCACTCCTGAAGCGTGTGGGCGAGTGGCTTTTCGACATAGACACCCTTGCCGAGTGCCATGGCGTGCATGCAGATAGGGAAGTGGGTGTGGTCCGGGACTCCGGCCGAAATGGCGTCGATCTGCTTTTCCATCTTGTCGAACATCTTGCGGAAGTCATGGAAACGGGGGACGTTCGGGTATGTTTTGAGGATGTTCTGCGTGTGCTCGTCGCCCATTTGGGTGTCGCAGACGGCGACCAGGTTGAACATGCCGGTATCCATCAGATCCTCGATGATGGCAGCGCCACGGTTGCCGATTCCGCAGCATGCCAGGTTGATACGCTCGCTGGGGGCGACTTTGGCGGCCTTGGCGATGAAGGGGAAAGCTGAAAAAGCGGAGGCGCCTGCAGCTGTTTTGAGGAAATTACGTCGGGATGAGTTGGATAGTGGCATGGTTGGTTCTCTTTCTGTGTTTAAGGTTCAAGCTATAATGATGCTAAGTGAGGATTTATCAGACATGGCATGCCGTGTCAAGGGGTGCAGATACGGCCGCCCCAAAAAGCAGGGGGTGACGGGATTGGCCCGGCGGTCACTTTGTGCTGATGGTCAGTTGGGCCGCTTGTTGACATGCTCTGCGGGTCAACGGGGTCGGCAATTCATTTTTCTGCCGGGGCAACGGTGGTGGCAGAATCGGCCTAACAGGATTGATCGGGGTGTCCCCAGGCAGGAGTCCTCATTGCGTTGAGGGGATTTTTGGGCGCGAAGGGTAGACACTCTCCGGTTGTTTAAAGAGGGGAGTGGTCGTCGCCGGAGGACATGGGCCCTGTGCCACGAGAATCGGAGCCGCGGCATCACGCAGCGAGATTGCGCCTTTGCTCGGCTATTTCCTTTTCAGCACCAGTTTGACTTTCTCCCAAGGGTGGGGGTAGGCGCTGATCCATAATTCGGAATTGAATTCGAGGTTTGCCTTGTCGTATCCCAAAACAAAGACCTCGATCTTTTTCCCTGCGTATTCTTTTTTCACAGGAATGTAGTAGGTGTAGTTTTTATTGCTGCGGTGGTTGAAGCCTTCCCACGGGTTGCAGAGTTGGGATGGTGCGCGGTCGGGGGCGCCTATCAGTTTTCCGTCAACCTTGGCAGCGACATATGCGCCTTCACTTCCATGCGTTCCGTTGATGGCAATACACAGGTAGCTGTTGGCGGGAACCTGTTTGAGCACAACCGATGACTGCCAGGCTTTGACGGCGCTTTTGTAGCGCGGGTGGGCAAACAGGTTGGAAGCCTTCCACTGGGTCCTGTCGAGTTTTTTGCCGCCGGCGATGCCTTCAATCTCGGTGATTTGTTGGGGAGATTTTCTGAAGCGGAGATAGCGCACGGGTTTGCCGATTTCTATTTGAATGCTGGTGCCGGCCAGGTAGGTCAGCGGCTCCCAGCTTTTCAGGTCGGTCGAGATCTCCACGGTTTCTCCTTCATCGGGCCTCATGGGAAGCAGGGAGAATACATCGGGGACGGAGATCAGCAGTTCATCGACGTGCTGGACTTGCCCCAGATCAAGGCGAAAACATTCTCGTTCGGCCTTGTATCTTTTGGTGGGCCAGAACCCGGTTGTCGGGTCGCCGTCAAACAGGTTGCGGTCCCAGACTCCCATGTCGACGAATGTTTTCTGGTTGAAAAAGGCGTCGCGTGCGGCTTGCACCGCGGGAATGGAAGTTTCGCCCGATCGTTGCAGCGACCGCACTTCGAGCGCGTTGTTATCGGCGGAAAAAACGGTGGCTTCATAAAGGGCCTCGGCGTCGGCCGGCACCGGCACCTCGGTGAATTCCCCCAGTTGGCGATGCGTCTTTTCCTCGAGCGGTTCGCCCTGGAAGGTGATGAGTGATTCCTTGCCATTGAGCAAGCCGGCAACCTCCTTGCCATCGATTTGGGCCGATTGGTATTGCTCGGCATTGCGCAGTGAGATTTTGTTCTTGGTGCCCGGCATCCCGAGGATCTCAACTTCAACCGGCTGTCCCGCCACATTTTTCACCACCTGGTAATCCGTGCCGTTTAATGCCGGCTCGTCGTATTTTCCGGTGGTCGCCAGGAGCAGGCAGGCCCGGAATGGCATCACCTCCACATTGACCTGGTCGCCTTTTTTAAAGGTGCCCAATACTCGTTCGCTTGGATGCAACTGGACCAGGGTGATTTCCCCGTTGGATTCCATGCCGATTTCCTCGTCCAGTTTGATCGTGTGTGATCTGGAGTTCCAGGTGAGATTTCTCAATGTGAGGATGCGTGTGTTCTGGTCGCCCCTGGAAACGGCATTGGGCCCGTAGGATTCGGGAAGGACTTGTCCGTTAACGAGGATTTTCCCGTATTTCCGGTGCAGGTTGTAGATGCGGGCCAGCTTGGGAAACTCATCGTCCCTGAGCAACCACGGGTTGCCGTAGATTTCGGGTGCCAAAATGAGCGAACGGTTGAATGCCTGCAAAACAAGGTCGTCGTCCCAGTAGTCGATGCAGGATGAGATACAAACCCCGTGGTCCTCGGTGAGGCGTTGCAAGTCGGGGACCAGCCCGCGTGTCAGTGCCTGGGCACGGTTATGGGGGGCTGTCATGCTGTTGGTCATGTGCACGTCGATGTAAGTTTCCGCCCCTCCAAACAAGAAGGTGGTAGCATACGGTTTGCTTTTGGTCAGCCCGAGACGGTGGTTCAGCAGGATCAAATCGGGGCTGTGTTTCCGGCATTCCTTCATCATATTGATAAAGGCGTCCTCCTTTTCGGGGCGAAGCGGGCCACAGACGCCGTCGAACTTGAAGAGGGCAAACTCGTAGTCGCGGCACAGCTTGACCATCTGGTCGGTCCGCGCTTTTTCCTCCTCCGGTGTGTTGCCAAATCCATCCGGTCCACCCCACACGCCCAACCGGATGCCCAGGGATTTTGCCTGCTTGTACAGCGGGTCAAAACCTCGGGGGAATTGCTTTTTAAAGCGGTCGGAATAGATGCTGCCATAGAACCTCGCTCCATCAATGGCCCCGGCATCAAAGGCATAGATGTCGAGTTGCATGCCGTATTCTTTTTTGAGCCATGCAAAAAAATCAAGATTGATGCGGGTATGTTCTTCGGTGGCGCCTTCGTTGGTATTGTTGATCCAACTGAAGTACTGGGCTTTTGAAACGGTTTGTTCATCGGCGCCCGGAAATACTTTCTCCTGCGCGTTTGCTTGAAAAATGAAAATGGCGAGTAATAGGAATGTGGTAATGCTTTGCTTCATCTGTTCTTTGATCTTGTGGTGTTCTCCATACGTTTTCTTCGTGTTTTGGAGTATAATCCGGCGGATCCCCGCGTGGAAGCACAATCGTTTTTGTTAGGGTTTTCGTCGGCTGTCGAAACTGGGATTGCCCGTGGGTCGCGCACGGGCGGCATGGTCGCAATGCCGGCGCTCTCGGATTGGTATGACGGCAGGCCGGGCGTGCGCGCTTCCTTTTTGCAGGCGAATATCAGTTGCGCAAATACCTTGCTAGTTTTATTACAAGTCGTACATCATCTTGCCATGCACCTGCGTTTTACGGATGAGGAATTGCTGACCCTTTCAGAAATGTTGACCCTGGCATGCTGGGCGACGTTCTGGAACCACAGGCCGGGGTCGGATGAAGGCGTGGCCCGGTTTGATGACATGCTGGAGAAAATCCTCGCCCGGATGCAGCATAATGGCCAGGGGAACCGGATTGAGCTCGACCCCGAGCGGCAGCGTCTGCGACTGCGCAAGGACCAGGAGGAGGGGTCGTTTTACGCCCAGAGCTACGATGAGATGCGCGCCGAAACGTTCTGGGAGGAACTGGTTGCCCGAATGGCCGAGCGCGAGCTCGACAAAAAATACGGAGCGGCCCACCTCAATCAACTCAGCGACGAGGAACGTAAGAAGATTACCGAGCCGGTCACCCGCAAATTCTGGGAGGAGTTCTCAAAAAACGGCATTGAAAACCTACATGTGATCGCCCGGCGTGACGACGGCTGACGGGTGATGGCTTAGCGCTTGGCAGGCAGGGTGGATTTGAATGTCTGGTAGGCCGCGAGCGCCTTGTGGCGACCCTGCTCGTGGGTGATGACCGGGGCCGGGTAGGCTTTTGCGCATTCGGCGTGCTCGGGGGCATAGTCGGCTTCACCGGCTTCCCACGGCGTGTGGACCAGCCCGGGTGGCAGCCCGGCGAGCTCGGGGCACCATTGCTTGACGTAGTTCCCGTCGGGATCGAATTTTTTGCCTTGGAGGATCGGGTTGAAAACCCGGAAATACGGCGAGGCGTCGGCACCGCATCCCGCCACCCACTGCCAGCCCATGGAGTTGTTGGCCAGGTCGGCGTCGCAGAGTGTATCCCAGAACCACCGGGCGCCTTCCTGCCATGGCTGGAGCAGGTGCTTGACGAGGAACGAGCCTGCGATCATGCGCACGCGGTTGTGCATCCAGCCGGTGTGCCAGAGCTGGCGCATGCCGGCATCGACGATGGGAAAGCCCGTCTGTCCGAGCTGCCAGGCGCGCAGGTGATGTTCATTGAACTCCCACGGGAATTGGTCGTAAGGGTGCTTGAGCGCGGTGTCCTGGCTGTGGGGGAAGTGAAAGAGAAGGTGGGCGGAAAATTCGCGCCAGTAGAGTTGGCGCAGGATGCCGGTGTCCGCCTTCTCCTGATGGCGGGTGCCGCTGCGGACGTGATGGAAAAATTCACGCGGGCTGATTTGGCCGAAGTGGAGGTAGGGCGACAGCCTGCTGGTGCCATCCTTGGCGGGCAGGTCACGCAGGGTGTCATAGTTCGGGCATTTCCGGACGGCGAGTTCGAGCAGGTCGAGCCCGCCCTGGCGCGTCGGCTTCCAGGTCTCTTTGAGGCCGCCATCCCACGGGGTGTGTGGCAGCAGGCGCAGGGCCTCCGCTGGTTCGCTGCCGAGGGCGACGGATGCTCCCGCGGGCGGGGCAACGGCTGTTTCCGGGGGGGCGACGTCGATTTCCCTGCCGTGTTTCCAGAATGGCGTGAACACCTGGAAGGGGTTGCCTACCTTGTTCCGGATGAGCAGCGGGTCGAGTAGTAGTGCGCCGTTGAAGCTTTGTGTTTCGATGCCCGAGCGATTGAGTGCCTGTTTCACCTCGCTGTCGCGTTTGACGAAGGAGGGCTCGTAACAGCGGTTCCAGCACACGGCCCGGGCATCGGTCTCGCCGATGATTTGTTCGAGTGCCCGCAGACTGTTGCTGGTTTGGCGCAGGACGAGCTGATGCCCGCCTTTTTCAAGCTGTGCGGCGAGGTCGGTAAGCGCGTGGAAGAGCCACCAGTTCGATGCCCTGCCGCGTTTCCATGTGCCTTCTTCCTTGGGCGAGTGAAGGTAGACGGCCGTGATCGGCCGGCCTTGCTGGACAGCCCAGTTCCATGCGGGATTGTCGTGCAGTCTGAGGTCGCGGCGAAACCAGATGATGGTATTGGATTGTGGCATTAGGGGGTGGTGATTTGATGAAGGAGCCTGTTCATGCGCCGGCGCGTGTATCGCAGGTTGAGGATGCAGGGGGTATTGGAGAGCACGGCGTAGCAGACGATGATGATATTGGCTGGGTAGGGGTTCCAGGCGATGAAGCCGCTGATGCAGATCATTTGGATCCAGTGTGAGAATTCGCCCCGTCGGGTTTCGAGGATGAAGGTTCGGAGGTATTCCGGCTTGGCGGATTTGAGTTTCGCCTTGGGAAACCCCTTCAGCCAGAATGATCCGTCGGGCAAGAGGTTTTTCCATCGGCGGATCATGAACAGCCTGGCGTAGAGCGGGTTGGGGTTGGCGGCAGGGGGCTTGTTTCTGGTATCGAAAAAATGGGCGGGCAGGGATGTCGACCACCAGGCGATCAGCAGGTGGGTGGCGGGGATTGCGATGATGTTGATCACGGCGATCCAGAGCGCTGGAAGTTCGATCCACATGTCAGCGAATGGCGCGTCCTTTCCATGAGGTAGTCTTGCCCCGGTTTTTGGCGATGAGGGAGCTGAAAAACAGTCCCTGGTAAAATAACAGGCTGACGGGAAAAAAGAGGGCATTCCCAATGGAAAACGTCCCCGCCAACCTGAAGACGTAGAAGCACTGCGCCGCGTGCACCAGGTAGGCAATCGTCGTCAGCAGTAGGAGCGGGCCCGACCCATAGGGAGTGAGTGCCAGGCCGGCGGATACGATGCTCAGCATCAGGCCGCTGATCCAGACCGATGAGAAAACGAGCGCGCGGGGAGGCGTGTTGGCCGCGCCGCTGACGAAGCCTTTTTTCCAGCTTGCGCGTAGCTCGGCGATACCGTGGGGGAACATGCGCATGGTGATCAGCCCCTTTCCGAGAAAACAGGTGCGTCTGATGCCCCGCGCCTTGAGGCAGGCGGCGAGACGGAAATTTTCCAACACCTCACCCCTGACCGCCGCATGCCCGCCGACCGTCTGATAATGGTCGCGGGAGATGAGCAGGCACTGGCCAAACAGGGCGGAGCCGTCGGCAGCGTGTTTTTCCGGACCGAAAGCATTGACCCCGGCAAGCATGAGGACATTGAAAAAGGCCGAGAGCTCCTCGTAGCTTTTCCGAATGACATGGTGCGGGCAGACCGAGTAGACCTGGTCTGGCGACTGGCTTAGCCGGGTGAGTGAGCTGATCGCCTGGGGCTCCAGGATGAGGTCGGCATCGAGGAAGAGCAACCACTGGCCGGCGGCTGAGTCGGCGCCTTGTTGGCACGCCCAGGGTTTGCCATTCCAGCCGGCGGGCAGCGGTGCGGCATCGATGACACGGGCGCCGAGGCGTTGCGCTACCTCGGCGGTGCGATCCGACGAGCCGTCGTTGACGACGATGATTTCCAGCGGTGGCAGGGACTGGTGGTTGAGGGATTCCAGCAAGCGCTCGATATTGTCCTCCTCGTCGCGGGCGGGAATGATGATCGAGATGCCGGTCCCTTTTTCGGCCCCGCCGGACATGGGCAGGAACCGGGGGCGGCCGAGGACCAGCCAGATCGCCGGAGCGCAGAGCAGGGCGAGCGCCGGGATCAGGAGAATGACGGAGGTTGTCACGGCAGGGTCATGTAATGGGGTGGCGTGAGATGACGCGATCAGCGCATTGTTGACCGGCGAGAATGACCATGGGCATGCCGCCTCCGGGGTTGGTGCTGCCGCCGGTGAAGTAGAGGTTGTTGTACTTGCTGCTGCATTTCGGGGCCTTGAACCCGTAGTTCTTTTTCCAATCGCTGACCACCCCGTAGATGGACCCCTGGTTCGAGCGGTACATGCGCTCGATGTCAAGGGGGGTGAGCAGGTCCTCGGTGATGATGCTCTCGCGCAGTCCGGCCAGCCCGCAGCGCTCCAACTTATCAATACAGCGCTCTTTGAGTGCGACGTAGTCACTGTGGGTGATGCCCGACCCCTCCTCTAACGGTGGGATGTGGGGCAGAATCTTGATGTTGTCGCAGCCATCGGGTGCTTTGCTTGGGTCCGTGCGTGTCGGGGCGACGACGTAGAGGGTCGGGTCTTCCGGGATTTGTTTTTTGTGGAAAACGGTGTCGAAGTGCTTGTGCTGGTTTTCCGAATAGAAAAAGTTGTGATGCGCGAGTTGGGGGAAGGGTTTGTTCGTGCCGATGTGGATGACGATACCCGAGCATGCGGGTGCGAATTTTTCGAGTTTGCGGGTGAACTTCTCCGGTTCGCGCAGGAGTTTCTTGTAGGTGGGGATGACCTCCATGTTGCTAACAACGATGTCGCTGGCGATGATGGTTCCGTCGGCGAGCCGGACGCCTGTGACGCGTTTTCCGGCCTTTTCGATGCCTGCGACATCGGCATTGAGGTGGACGGGGATGTCCATTTCTTCCATCAGTTTGCCAAGTCCTTTGGCGAGGTTGTACATGCCGCCACGGACATACCAGAGACCGTAGTCAAACTGGATGATGGGCATGAGGTTCATGTAGCCGGGGGCGTCGAGCGCGGAGGAGCCCACGTACTTGATGAAGTACTCGAAAATCATCCTCAACTGCGGATCGCTGAGGCGTTCGTAGATGGACTCGGACATGGTGTTTTTGTAATCAATTTTGCCGCCCATGAGTTGGAATCCGTAGTGGCGGATAAACTCCCAGAGGTTGTCGAGGCCTTTGTCGAAATAGCCGCTGTTGATGATCTCGTATTGCTCACGACCGTACTGCAGGAAGCTTTGCAGTTCCTGCCAATGTTGTGCGGGGTCGCCCTTGAGTTTGGCGAGCTCGGCCTTCATGAGCTCGGGGTCCTGATAGAGGTCGATCGTCGGGTCGTTCTCGAAAAAATTCCGCCAATGGGGGGTGACGGCGTCGAGTTGGACGTAGTCGTCCATGTTTTTACCCGCGCGTTCAAACAGTGTGCGGAACATCTGGGGGAGGGTGAAAATGGAGGGGCCGAGATCGAAGGTGAACCCGTCCATTTCCATGACATTCAGTTTGCCTCCGATCTGAGGGTTTTTTTCAAAGACCTGCACATCGTAACCTGCGGCCTTGAGCGAGATGGCTGCCGAGAGTCCTCCGAGGCCGGCTCCAATAACTGAAATGGTAGGGGATGACATAAAGTGATCATTCCATTGAATAAGCACTTGTCAACGATCGCTCGTGGATTAGTTTCGCCTATCATCGATACCTCCATGACGCAAATATCCGAAGATCAGCACGTCGATGCATTGATCGCCGGCCAAAAGCGGTATTTTTCCGGGGGGAATACACGCCCGATTGCGGGACGCATCGAGGCTCTTGAACGCCTGGAGCACGCGATCGTATCGAGACGCGATGCGATACTAGCAGCGCTCGCGGATGATCTGGGCAAGCCTGAGGAGGAGGCGTATCTGGCGGAGTATTTTTTTCTGTTACAGGAAGTGCGGATGGTTCGGAAGTCGTTAAAGAAGTGGCTCAAGCCACGGCGGGTGAGCAGTCCCATCTATTTCATGCCGTGCCGCACCGAGGTGCGTTGCGAGCCCTTTGGCGTGGTTCTCATCATGGCTCCCTGGAACTATCCGATCCAGCTTTCCCTGAGTCCTTTGTTGGAAGCCGTTGCTGCGGGGAATACGGTGGTGCTCAAACCCTCGGAGATGGCACCTGCGTCCGAGGGGTTATTGGCGGAGCTCATCGATGCCACCTTCCCCCCCGAGCATGTTGCCGTGGTGACCGGTGACGCCTCTATCGCCGGAGTGCTTTTGGAAAAGTCGTTTGATTTTATCTTTTTTACCGGCAGCACGGCGGTTGGCAGGGTGGTGGCGGCCAAGGCGGCTGAGAAATTGATCCCGACGGTGTTGGAGCTGGGTGGAAAATGCCCGTGTGTCGTTGACCGGTCGGCGGACATCGAGGTGGCGGCGCGCCGGATTCTGGCGGGGAAATTCTTCAATGGCGGGCAGACGTGTTTTTCCCCTGATTATGTGGTGGTCCATGAGGCGGTGAAGGTGCCATTGACCGAGGCGTTTGAAAAATTGCTGGAGACCGTTCCCTGGAGTGATGGGATGGCACGGGTGGTGAACAGGCGGCACTATGACCGCTTGCATGGCTTGCTCGGTGGGGAGGAAATCAGGCAGGGGGATGATGACCCCGGAGCACTGCGCATGGCTCCTCGGATTTTGCCCCGGGCGGCCTGGGACGATGCCTCGATGCAGGAGGAGATTTTCGGCCCCATCCTGCCTGTGCTGGCATTTTCCGATACGGACGAACTGATTGGGCGCTTGGCGGGTTACGGCTTGCCGCTGGCCTTGTATGTTTTTTGCAACGACCCCATTTTCGAGCAGCGACTGCTCACCTCGATCAGATCGGGCGGGGTGTGCATCAATGATACGATGAAGCAGGGGTCCCAGCTAAACGTCCCGTTCGGCGGGGTCGGCGAGAGTGGTCACGGCCGTTACCGGGGCATGGCCGGCATCCGGGCGTTCAGTTACGATCGTGTCGTGGTCAAGCGTGCAACCTGGGGGCCGCAGTGGTTTGACCTGATGCCTCCCTATGGGGATGTGCTCAAGTGGCTCAAGCGCCTGATGCGTTGAAAATACCATCGGTGAGCAGCTTGCGCTCGTCGAAGATATGCTGGAGTTGCCGTTTCACAAACAGGGCATGGGCTATCTTCCCGAAAATTCCGAAGGGCATGACGTAGACGACGCTATCGGTCATGACGACGCCGTCGTCGGTTTCTTCAAATTGGTGGGTGTGATGCCAAAGTTTGTAGGGCCCGATCCGTTGGTCGTCGACAAACGATTTTTTGTCCTCAACGAACGTGATTTCAGTGACCCATGTGAGCCAGACAAAGGGGGCAACCTTGACTTTATAGGCGATGATTTGCCCCTGGTGCATGCTTCCCTCTGCGCAATGGATGATTTTGAATCCGACCGACTCGGGGGTTAGCCGGTTGAGGTTAAGTGGGGTGGAAAAGAATTCCCACGCTTCCTCAAGGGAGCAGTTCAATGTTTGCTGGCGGTGGAGATGGTGGATCATTTAGCGAGTGAGTTTGCCGTATGATGAGTCCGGCGCGAGTTGATGGCAAAGCTTTTTTACTTTTCGGGCGTCCTTGTGGCCTTCCTCGGAGAAAGTCAGATAGGCGTAATAGAGAATCGCCTGGCGCTCATTAAGTGCGAGGGCCGAGTTGTTTTGTGACGCGACGGGTATGAGGATTTCAAAATCTTTCACGGCGATGGGGCGGGTATCGAAACGTTTGGGGACTTTGTAGTAGCCGATCGCGCGGACCATGCGGACACGCGGGTTTTTCGGGTCGGCATTGACGGCCCCGTCCATCAGTTTTTTCCCCCGGTTGAGGTACTTGAGTTTGGTTAGCCCCCAAAAACTGGCTTTTGCCCTGAGTGCACACGCGCTGCCCAGGTAGGCCCGGGCGAGGTGGTCGTTTGGATTTTTTTGCAGCCGACCTTCGAATTTTTCAATCTGGTGATCGATGGTCTCGGTTTCTTCCGTGACACACTTCCGATGCCATTCGAGATAGAGCTCATGGTTCGGCTTTTCCGCCGAAGCTGGCTGAGCGTCTGTGTTTGCCGTTTTTTTGGCTTCCTTCGAGCACGCGGGGGAGATCAGGCATAAGGCAACACAGACAAGATGACTTAATGATTTTTTCATAAGCAGGGAGCCGTTTATGAAGTGCCTGTGGCCTTGAGTATGTCGGTGGCAAAGTCGACCCGGTCGCGTTTTTTCCCGTAGGATTCACAAATGAGGTTGGCTGATATGCGGGCACTTTCGTAAATGGTGGGTAACCCGCTGCCCGGGTGTGTTCCGCCACCGGCGAGGTAGATGTTTTTGAACCCATTGAGCCGGTTTCTTGGTCGCAGGTAGAGCATTTGGTCCATGGTATGGGCGAGATTGAACGTGGCACCGATGAAGATGTTGTTGTCCTCCCACCCTTTGGGCGTGATACAGCGTTCCTCGACAATATGCTCACGCAGATCCTTCATGCCGGTATGGGCGATGATGCGGTCGATCACCTTGTCCCGATAGGCCTTTTGATCGGACTCCCATGGGTCGTTGTGGCGTGTGTTGATCGTAGGCACGAGGATGTAAAGCTGCGAGTGTCCAGGGGGAGCCACGGTGGGGTCGGTGACACTCGAGTTTCTAATGTAAATCGACATGTCATCGGAAACGACACGTTCGTTTTGGATGTCGCGCAGGTTCTGGTGATAGTTTTCGGCAAAGAGCACATGGTGGTGCGGTTCGTCTTCATAGATCTTGTCCAGGCCCAGATAGAGCATGAAGGTGGAACACGAGTATTTCTTTTTCAAGAGCGAGTCACGGGATTCGTTTTTGTGGCCGAAGAGGGTGCTGCGCGCGTAAGCGTAGTCGGCATTGACGATCAGGTCGTCACACTCCATGGACGTGCCATTTGCAAGCTGCACGGCCGTGGCTTGTTTGTGGCTGTTATACTTGATTTCCGTGACCTCGGTATCGAGCATGATTTTTCCTCCCTCCTCCTGAAACGCCTTGGCCATACCCAGTGAGATGTTGGAGAGCCCGCCCTGGACGTGGTAGATCCCGTGGGCGTATTCGATGTACGAAAGAATACTGAACAATGCCGGGCAATTCCATGGCGACATCCCGAGGTATTTGGCTTGGAAGGTAAAGGCGAGCTTGAGGCGCTCATCGGTAAAGTACTCGCTGAGCACGTCCATGACGGATTTGGTGGTCGCGACGTATGGCAGCGCCTTGAGCATGTGCGGTTGCAAGTAGCTGCTGAGTTTGTGGTAGGAACTGAGCAGGCAGGGGAAAATAGTGCGCAGTTTCGCACTGTGGTCGCTCATGAACCGTTGGTAGTTCTCCGATTCGCCCGGGAAAGATTGTTCAATATTGCGTGTCATCGTTTCCTGGTCGCAGCTGGTTTCCAAGGAGACGTCGTCCCAGGTGAGCGTGGTCATCGGATCGAGTTTGACAAACTCCATGTAGTCCTCCGGCTTTCTTCCTGTCTCCGCGAAGATTTCATCGAGGGTGAATTTCTGGTGGAGGAAGGTCGGGCCGGTGTCGAAGGTGTAGTCGCCAGCCTGGATGGGCGCATTTCGACCGCCGACAACAGAGGCTTTTTCAAGGATGGTGACATCGTATCCCCGGTGGGCGAGGATCATGCCACTGGTGAGCCCTCCGGGGCCGGCTCCGATGATGATGATTTTTTTTTGCATAGGGTGGGGGAGTCAAACTGTGTTCGAGCGATAACTAACCTGTCACATCCCGAGTTTGGCACAACCCGAAACATCGTTTGAGGTTATTTTTCGTCTCTCGAATCGACACGGTGGTTTTTGTCCGGCTGGCCTGACGGGTATCGGCCGGCGAACGGGTAATCCGGACGGAATCCGCGGGGCAGCAGGGTGCGGTGGCAAAAAAAATCGGGGTCGACGAAGTAGGCGGGTTCGGGCCGCTGGTGACGCGCCGCAGCCATGAGACGGCAATGCTTGTCGTTCATTTTCAATGACCTGTGACGGTTTTCGTTGGCGTGGGATCAGGGCGCAGGTAAACGCGTGTATACGGAAAAATATTGTCATTCTTTCATTGGCGTAGTAGACAGAGCGACCGGGACTACGTCGAAGGTGCTGATGATCAGCAATGCAAGAGTATTTCCGGTCTTGTATTTCCGGTCGATTTCCTGGGGTGCCAACCTCGGGACGTGCGCAACGAACTGCAACGAATTGCAACAAACTGCAACAGCTCACCCCCAATTAGCTAATTCAACCAATAAGCTGGCCATTCCCTAACCCCGCGATACCAACCTATCTAACCCTTAAGGACTCCATGATTATTCAACCTCTTCTCATTGGCCTCGGATGCCTCACTTTTGCTTCACTGAGCAGTTGTTCATCCAGCTTGTCCGGTGGCGCACCGACGCTGAGCAAGTCCCGGGCTGCAGACATCGTCAAAAGCGGCAGTTCATCCGCATCCTCACATTCGGCGCTGCCAGATTCCGCCTCATCGCGTACCATCGCCAGGTCGAAAAGCATGCCCAAGGACAAACACGGCATGCCGACCTACAAGAGTCATTCCGAACGCACCCGGTATGTGCGCACGACGTCCTACTCCCACATGGAGAATGAGGTCGGCGCTCCTGGGCGCATGAATGCCAGCGGCGGTATTCTGCAATACGGAAGCGTCCGCAGTGCGGCCGCCGACTGGTCGGTGTATCCCCTGGGAACGAAATTCCGCGTGAAGGGGCAGCCCCATATTTATGTGGTTGACGATTACGGCTCCGCCTTGGTGGGCACCAACACGATTGACATTTTCAAGCCGTCACTGCGCTCCATGCGCGCGTGGGGAACGCGCATCACCGAAATCACCGTGATTCAGTGGGGTTCATACGGGCGGAGTGCGCGGATACTCAAGGGGCGCACGCGTTATCCCCATTGCAACAAGATGTACGTCCGCTGCAAGCACAAGCTCGGCAGCCGTTTGGTCAGCAGGGACATCAAGAAAAACGGGGCGCTTTAAACTGGCCTGCGGGCCGTGATTCCGAGTTCGGTGAGGCAGATTTGTCTGGTGCCGCGAATTTTGGGTTCATCATTGTGCGGTGGATGGGGTAGGTATTGGTGGTGACGAAACCAGAGCGAGTGGAATTCATTGTGACGCGTCTTGAGGAGCTTTATCCTGAGACGCCGATTCCGTTGGACCATACCGATGCATACACCTTGCTGGTGGCGGTATTGTTATCGGCCCAGTGCACGGATGTGCGGGTGAACCAGGTGACGCCGGCGTTGTTTGCGTTGGCGTCGACGCCGGAGGCGATGGTGCGGGTGCCGGTGGAGGCGATCAAGGCGATCATCCGTCCCTGTGGCTTGTCGCCGCGCAAGTCGCAGGCGATTTCCGACCTGTCGCGGCTCCTGATTGACCGGCATGGGGGCGAGGTCCCGGCTGATTTCGCGGCCTTGGAGGAGTTGCCCGGGGTCGGGCACAAGACGGCGTCGGTGGTGATGGCGCAGGCCTTTGGCGTGCCGGCATTTCCGGTCGACACGCATATCCACCGTCTGGCGAAGCGCTGGCGGCTGAGTCCGGGGAAGAATGTGGTCGAGACTGAGCGCTATCTGAAGCGCCTGTTTCCGCGGGAGAAATGGAACAAGCTGCACCTGCAGATTATTTTCTACGGTCGCGAGTATTGTTCGGCGCGCGGGTGTGATGGCATGACCTGCGAGATCTGCAGCACGGTGAACGGGTGATCGCGCGGTGCGGGAATACGCTGGGTCGATGGAGCAGGCCTCGCCGCCTGCCCTGTGTGTTCACCTCATCTCCCCAGGGCGGCGTCTCCGCACCGGCGAACTTGCCAGAGCTCGTATGGGTCTACTTGGCTTGATAGAGCTTGGTGAAAAGATCAATCGCCTGGTGAAGCTTGGCGGCGTCGCCGAGGTCGGTGCTTTGCTTGCACTTCATGGCATGGACGATGATCTGATGGATCAGGGAGATTTTTTTCAGGTAGGATTCCTTATGGGTATCGGCCTCAGCGAGTTTGACGCGTTGGGCGAGGAAGTACTGGGTCATGGTCTGCTGGATCTTGGTGGCGTGCTCCTCCTTGTTGACAACCCAGCGGGTGAGTTGGTTGGCATTTTCGCCGGGCTTTTGCGACAGCTCGGTGATTTGCTGCATGGCTTTGCTGATGGTCTCCTGGTGGGTTTGGAGATCTTTGAGGACCGTGTCGTCTGAATAGATTCCACAGGGGACCTGGCAGTGGGCCATCAGGTTGGGGGCTGTGGCCAGGGCGGCAAGGGCGAGGACGGCGGCGGTGATGATGGGGGAACAAGTTTTCATAACACGCCGACTCTAGGCGTGAATCCATCGGATCGCACGCGAAAAATTAGAGACTTTTTTGCCAGCGTGCGACTTCGGCGCGCACGTTCCCGACGCTTGGCGCGCCCGGGTTGGTGCGGGCGGCGAGAGCGGTCTGGAGGTCGAACACGTCCTTGGCGTCCGCTCCGTAGTGCTCGGAGACCTGGGTCAGGTCGAGTTGGTCGAGCGGGGTGTTGGTTTGCACGCTGACGGCGACGGCCTGACCGACGAGTTCGTGTGCCTGACGGAAGGGGACGCCATTTTTGACCAGGTAGTCGGCGAGGTCAGTGGCTAACAGCAGCGGGTCGGAGGCGGCGGCGAGGCAGGTGTCGACGTTGATGGCCATGTCGGCAATCATCTCGGTGTTCACCTTGAGCGCGAGTTTGAGGGTGTCGATGGAATCGAACAGGGGCTCCTTATCCTCCTGCAGGTCGCGGTTGTAGGTGAGCGGCAGTCCCTTGGCGGCGGTGAGCAGGGCGATCAGGTTGCCGTAGAGTCGGCCGGTCTTGCCACGGGTGAGTTCGCACACGTCCGGGTTTTTTTTCTGGGGCATCAGCGACGAGCCGGTGGTGTGGGCGTCGGAAAGGGTGGCGAAGCCAAACTCGCTGGAGCACCAGAGGATGAGATCCTCGGAGAGGCGTGACAGGTGGGTGCCGACGAGGGCGAGATCGAACAGGAGTTCGGCGATGTAGTCGCGGTCGGAGATGGCGTCCATCGAGTTGGTGGTGACCCGGTCAAAGCCGAGCTCGTCGGCGATTTGCCGGCGGTCGAGGTTGATGGTCGAGCCGGCGAGCGCGCCGGACCCGAGCGGACAGACGTTGACCCGTTGCCGGCAGTCGGCGAGCCGCGACTTGTCGCGGTCGATCATTTCCACATAGGCGAGCAGGTGGTGGCCGACGGTGACCGGTTGGCCGCGCTGGAGGTGGGTGTAGCCGGGGATGACAGCGGCGGCATGTTGGTCCGCCTGCTGGAGCAGCGCCCCCTGCAACTCGGTGAGGTGTGCGGTCAGGGTGTCGATTTCCTCCCGACAATACAGGCGGGTGTCGGTGGCGACCTGGTCGTTGCGTGAGCGGGCGGTGTGGAGCTTGGCGCCGGGTGCGCCGATCCGGTCGGTCAGCGCCGACTCGATATTCATGTGGATGTCCTCGAGTTCGATGGAGAAGTCGAAGGCGCCGGCGTCGATTTCCTGTTCGATTGTGCGCAGGCCGGTTTCGATGGCGGCAAACTCGGCGTCGGTGAGCAGTCCGGCTTTCACCTGGGCGCGGGCGTGGGCGATGGATCCTGCGATGTCGTGCTTGTACAAGCGCCAGTCATAGGAGATGGATTCTCCGTACTGTTGAACAAGATCGGCGGTAGCTTTGGCAAAACGTCCTTTCCACATGCGGGTGTCTTACCCTTGATAGGGGGATTTGGAAACCACGGAATACGTGGAAGTGGCGGAAAGTTACTGGTGAGGGTGGGCCTTGAGCAGATCCTCGGGGGAGTAGAACCCTTGTTTGTCGTTGGTGGCGGCGCGGGCGGCTTTGACTTTGTCCGGTGTGCTGACCGAGGCCATGGAGAAAAACGAGGGGGTGTCGGACGGGCGGTGGCTTGTCTGCTAGGCAAGCATCATGGGGTAGGGGTTGGCGGAAGGACGTAGAGGATCATGGCGATGGCGTGGAGCGTGCTGCCCATCAGGACAAAGATGTGCCAGATGGCGTGGTTGAACTTGAGGCGTTGCCAGAGAAAGAAGGCAATGCCACCGGTATAACAGAGTCCGCCGGCAACCAGCAGGGTGATTCCGCCGGTGGGTAGTGTGTTGAGCAAGGGTTGGGTGGCGATGATGGCGAGCCATCCCATGATCAGGTAGATGGCGGTGGAGATCCAGTGTTCGCGGTTATTTTTCATCATGGCCTTGATCATGACGCCGGCGATGGCCATGAACCAGACGACCCCGAACAGGCTCCAGCCCCACGGGCCGCGCAAGGTCACCAGTGTCAACGGCGTGTAGGAGCCAGCGATGAGGAAGTAGATGGCTGAGTGGTCGAGAATTTGGAAAAACGACTTCACCCGGGGGCCGCTGAATGCGTGGTAGAGCGTGGACGACAGGTAAAGGAGCACCAGGGTGCTGCCGAAGATGGCGCCGGCGGTGAGCCGCCATGGGTCGCTGCCGGAAACCACGATCATGATGACCAGGGCGAGCACGCTGAGTGCCATGCCAATGGCGTGGGTGACCATGCTGGCCAGTTCCTCGGCGTGGGATTCGCAGAGATCGGAGCGTTTTTTGAAGGGGTGGAGTGTCATCCTGTGCTGTTTTTCCTGGGCATTGCTCGAAGTCGCGCATGGAGTCGCGTGCAATCGAGGCATCGCGCTTGGCGTTGTCGGCTGGGCGTCGTTGGGCTAGCGCTGCTTGGGGAGCCGTTTTCCTTGGACGCGGGCAGAGATCAGGTTTTCGCACCGACCGTGCAGTCGGAGCTTTTCGCAGCAGGCCTCGATTTTGAGCGTCTGGCGTTCGGGTCGAAACCCGAGTCTGCGCGCCGCGCAATCGTTCATGAGTTGGATATGCGGGTCTTCGAACTCAATGACCTTGCCGCAGTCGATGCAAACGAGGTGATTGTGCGCAGGGCTTTCGACGAAATTCGGGTCGTAGGTTTTCTGGTCGTCACCGAGGTCGATTTCGTGCAGCAGGCCTGCCTCGACGAGCAGTGTGATGGTGCGATAGACAGTGGCGCGAGAGGTGCGCGTTTGGGTTGTGCGGATGCGATCCCATAGTTCGTCGGCATTGAAATGCTCGTCGGAGGAAAAAATGGCATGGACGATGGCGTTGCGCTGCGGCGTGTTTCGTAACCCCTTGCTCTGGATAAATTGCTGCAGGCGCTTTTCGATGTTGGGATCCATGGTTGCAAGACTAGCAAATCGAGCGCAGGTAGCGAATTGGAAATTTCAACATTGGCATTTTTTTCCAGATGGTCTTTGATTGTGTCTGTGCGTACGAAACATATCTTAAAAGCGCTGGCCATGTCGTTGGCTGGGTTATTGTTCGGTCTGCTTGTTTCTTGTTCCACCGGGGCTAAAGGCCCCCTGGAAGTGAGGCAGTTTCACCTGAGTAAGATCAATCCTGCGGGGAGTGAGGCGCAGATGGTGCGAGGCGAGCAGATGTACCGGTTGCGTGGTGCGGTGACGCTGGAGGAGCGCCGGCATCGCCTGGGCCAGTATTACACGGTCAGCTGGAAAAATGAGCAGATGGCTCAGGGGCCCATGAAGGTGGTGATGGATTACCAGCAGGCCGCCACGGGATCACGGGTGCTTCGGATGAGTCGGGAGCTTCCTGCCGACCGGGCGTCGGGGCGTGTCGAGTTTCAGGTGACGGGCGAATCCTATCGTATCGGAGGCCGCGTATTGGCGTGGCGCATCAGGCTGCTGCGCGGTGATGAGCTTGTTGCGGAGAAGCGCTCTTACCTCTGGAGGTGATTGTATGTGACTCGCGGGTAGCACGCGGGCATGGGCCACAGGACACGGGCATGGTTCCGGCATGCCCCGGCGGTTGGAGCGGCGAATGCCCCGGCGGTTGTTGGGGGCGGTGCCGGTTGAGGGCGATGTTTTTTTTAGGTGATTTCCTCGCCGAGTGCTTTTTTCAGAGCTGCCCCGAGCGGGCTTTCCTTGGCGCGTTGCCAGTCGCGGAGTCGACGCACGCCGGGGAGTTCGGGCAGGAGTTCCGTGGTCATGCGGTCATGGCCCGAATGCGCGGCTGAGAGGGTGGCCTCGAGCACAGCCCCCTGCCTCCACGGGATGTGGCGAAAGAGCTGAGGCGCGGGCGATTTGAGTGCGAGCAGGTAGTAGTCGCCATCCATGCCGGGCCCGATGACGGCGTGGCTTGGGGGATGGGTGGTGAGACGGGCGAAGGCGGCGTTGATCCAGCGGGCACCGCAGTCGGGGTAAGCGGTGCCGATGGCGGCGATTTCGCTGAAGCCGTCGGCGAAGCCCTGTGCGAAGGCGCGTTCGAGTCGATTGCCGGGGTCGCCATGGCCCTGGGCGCGGAAGTCGACCTCCTGGGTGAGTTCGACGGTGGCGTGGGAGGAGGGGGCGAGGTAGAGGTTTTCCGAGGGGCCGGAGGCGGCTCGCATTTCAGGCAGCAGCCAGAAACGGATGGCGTCTTCCGCGTCGTCCGGGGTGTAACAGAACCGGATGCGGCAGTTGCTGAGTCCCTGCAATTGGCGCAGCAGGACCTCGACCAGGGCCTTGTGGTAGCGGGCCGCGTCATCGGCGCCGACATCGGCGGCGAGGCGGGTTTTGACCTGACCGGGGATGGGTTCCTTGAGAAATACCAGCAGCAAGCGCATGGGCTGTCATTAAACGCTTCGCGCCAAACTCCCAACCTCAATATTGCGAATATGCCGATGCACGCGATATATTTAGCATTTCCTGATTATCAAATTGACGGGATTTCTCTTGCCAGAGGCCATGTGCTGGGGGATGCTCGGGCAATCGAATCGGCAACATGTGGTGATGTCACCTGGTTGTCTGAGACGGATTGATTGACCTGAGCTATGGCTGCCCCCCGCAACAAACTGAAAAACAAGAAAAACGACCGGAAACCCTGGCCGAATGAGGTGTTGGGTATCTTACTCTGCGGTGCGGCGATCCTGCTGTTGCTGTCGTTGGTTTCCTACTCGCCCCATGATTTGCCGCATTTGCCGGGTATGGGGGGAGGGGCCGAGGCCGCCGAGCGCAGCAATGTGAACTGGATTGGGCCGGTGGGGGCGTTTCTGGGCTATGTCTTCCTGATGGGTTTCGGGGCTGCCGCCTACCTGATTCCCTTGTCGATGCTGTGGTTGGGGCTGGCGAAGCTGGTTGTTGATGCGCGGCCGTCGTGGCGGACCTGGCTGGGTTGTGGTGTGTTTGTTCTGAGTGCTGCGGCACTGCTTGGGGTGCAGAATTTATTTCTGTTGGATTGGGCCGACCGCAATTATCTGACGGGTGCCGGTGGTGGCGCCGGGTACTGGATGGGCACCCGGTTTCTGGAGGCGTTGTTGAACAAGCCGGGTGCGATCTTGGTGCTTTTTTGTGTGTATCTCGTCAGCTTGATTCTGCTGACGGGCTTGCACCCTATTGCGTTCAGTCGCGGTGTCTTCTGCTATGTCGCTAAATGGCTACGCGAGCGTAAGCATCGTAAGCTCGAGCAGGCGGAAAACAGGTCTGCCGTCGAGCAGCGGCGGATTGAGCGCGACAACCGGCTTGCCGGAATCCGTGCGGGCGATGATGCCGCCGGCGCGCCGGCACCATCCAAGGTGCCGAGGAAGAAGAATGCCGCGAAACCGGAGCCGGACAAGGACCCGCAAGCGGAACTACCCCTCAAGGAGGTGCCCGAGCCCCAGATCATTGATTCCTCGCAACGCCGCAAACCCAATGCGGACCCTGCGGCGAAGCCATTTGGCAAGAAAAGGCTCGATCATGCGGGCCTGACTACCGAGGAGTATGAGGATTATGAGCTTCCCGGGTTTGACCTGCTCGATATCCCTGATCACGAAGAGCCGGAAAAGGAGGCTGACAAAAGCGAGTTGGTGGCTACGCAGAAGACCATCGTTGATACCCTGAAAGCCTTCGGCGTGGAGGTGACGGCCGGAAACATCACGCGGGGTCCGACGATTACGCGTTATGAGGTCTATCCGAGTCCGGGGCTCCGGGTGAGTCGGATCACCCAGCTGGAGGCGGATCTTGCACGTGCCACCAAGGCCGAGCGGATCAACATCCTCGCGCCTGTTCCGGGGTCGGACACGGTGGGTATTGAAATTGCCAACCTGGAGAAAGTCGCGGTCCCCCTGCATGAGTTGCTTCAGGACCCGGCCTTTGTCAGCTCGAAGAATAAAATTCCCTTGGCGCTGGGTAAGGATGTTTACGGCAATGCGGTGATTGGTGACCTTGCCGCCATGCCCCATCTTCTTGTTGCGGGTGCGACCGGTTCCGGCAAATCGGTTTGTATCAACTCGATCATATCCAGTATCCTTTACAAATTCAGTCCGAACGAGCTGCGTTTCATCATGGTGGACCCGAAGGTGGTTGAGATGCAGATGTATAACTCGCTGCCTCACCTCGCAGTGCCAGTGGTGACGGATCCTAACAAGGTGATTGCCGCGCTGCGTTGGACGGTGAATGAAATGGAGCGTCGCTACCGGATTTTTGCCGAGGTCGGGGTGCGTAATTTTGACGGCTTCAACGCCAGGACGCTTCCCGAGAAGGAGGTTCCCGAGGAAGTGGATGAGGATGCGACCGAAGATGTGGCCGAGGAGGAAGGCTATGACGCCGAGCACATTGACTCGATTGCCCAGGCACTTACCGATGGCGAGCTGGGGCCGCTGGCGCTGGATGGCTCCGAGGACGAGGATGCGGACGAGCCGATCCCTGACCGCATTCCCTACATTGTGGTGATTATTGATGAGCTTGCCGACCTCATGCAGACGGCGCCCGCTGATATGGAAATGAACATTGCGCGCATTGCCCAGAAGGCGCGTGCGGCGGGAATTCATCTGATTGTGGCGACCCAGACGCCGCGCGCCGATGTGGTGACGGGTATCATCAAGGCGAACATCCCGAGTCGCATAGCCTTCCAGGTGTCGTCCAAGTTAGATAGTCGGGTCATCCTCGATGTCTCCGGAGCTGACAAGTTGGTGGGTAAGGGGGATATGCTCTATCTTGCGCCGGGGTCTGCCAAGCTTGAGCGGTCCCAGGGGGCGTTTATCTCGGATGACGAAGTGGAGAACCTGGTGCGTTTTTGTTCCAGTCAGGTTGAGCAGAGATTTGAGAGGACGGTACAGGATCACATCGAAAGCGGCGGGCTCGATGACGATGACGAGGATGTTTCGAGTGCCGACGAGGAGATCGTGCAGAAGTGCATGGAGGTGATCCGTCAGGAGAAAAAGGCGAGCACCTCACTGCTGCAGCGCCGGCTTCGCCTTGGCTATACCCGGGCTGCCCGCATGATGGATATCCTCGAGCAGCGTGGCATCATCGGGCCGGGCGAGGGGGCCAAGCCACGGGAGATCCTGATCAACGTCGGCCAGGACGAGGCGTAGCATGGCCGGGACGGCATACTACTTCCACGAGTCCTTCAGGGCCACGGTGCGGTTGAAGACGGGTTTTTCCCCGGGGATGTGGTCGACGCTGTCGGCGCAGAAGTAACCG
Organism: Oceaniferula sp.; assembly: GCA_041548785.1. GTDB lineage: Bacteria > Verrucomicrobiota > Verrucomicrobiia > Verrucomicrobiales > Akkermansiaceae > Oceaniferula. The sequence continues at coordinate 611 of JBFERY010000005.1, read as the reverse complement.
ACGCGTTCAAACTGGAAGACGTCTCCCGGGTTGGCCCGAGCGAGTGATGCTTCCAGCTTGGCATCGGTAATGACCGAGAGGGAATCGGTGTTGAGGCAGCTCAGGAATCCGCCTTCCGCGGCATCCGGGTTTTCGACCGAGAACAGCCTGTCGTAGAGGCGCACTTCGGCATCCATGGCGGTGGCTGAATCCACCCAGTGGATGGCGGCGCGGCATTTGACGCCTTCGGGGGCGTCCTTGCCGATGGTGTCGGGGATGAATTCACAGTGGATTTCCGTGACTTCGCCGGTGTCGTTTTTCTCAAATCCTGTGCAGGTGATGATGTAGCCGCCGCGCAGTCGGACGGAGCGACCCGGGCCGAGGCGGAAAAACTTGTTAGGTGGGTCCTCCATGAAGTCGTCGTGCTCGATCCAGAGTTCCTTGCCGAGGGAGACCTGGCGTGTGCCGGCTTCCTTGTTGGCGGGGTTGTTAGGAACCTCGACCAGCTCGGAGTGGGTGTCGTCGGGCCAATTGGTGATCACGACCTTGAGCGGGTTGACCACGGCCATGCGGCGTTCCGCATTCTGGTTGAGTTCATTGCGGATTTCGGCCTCGAGGATCGCCATGTCGGT